>JAIXPV010000258.1 GCA_027486105.1 Runella sp.
TAAGTCTAGCTCCCAACCCCCGCAAACGCCAATAAAAAAATGGATTAAGGGTAAGGTACAGAAAATATGGCCAAGTGGTAATCACCACAATATCAGGATGAAAAGCTTTCAGTGTGGGCAATAAGTCCTTAAAAAATGGTTTGCCGTACCAAGCGCGGTATTCTTCCAACTCAACCACCCGAAACAGGGCGTTGTCGGTTTCTTCCTTTACAGCCGCGCCCGTTGCTTTGCCTTTTTGAGCAGGTTTTATCATCAAAATCTCGTACCCTGTTGCTGCCACAATCTTGTTCAGAATGAGCTTAAAGTAGTGGGGCAAAGCGGGCATTACAAAACAAACACGCATCTCGTTTTGAATTAGAACAACACCGCCGAGCTAGGTAAAAAAAATCTCGTCGGTGTTATTTTTGAGGCGCAAATGTACAAATTTCTAGTTAGGCTTCAGCGTCCATGTTCGGTCGGCTACCTGCTTAATTTTATCTTTAGAAAAATAAACGGGGAAATAACCGTCTTTGGCCCATAGTTCAAACAAATCGGCATAATGCGGGTCGTCGGGATTGGCTGATTGACCTGGGCTGTTGATTCCCAAGGTTTTGTCCCAGTTTTCGGTATCTACCAAAATCCGAAACGAAGCGCCATGCTCTTGATTGAGGTTGTTTCCCGTATTGCCCACTACTTCGCCGTAGCCACCGCGTGGCAAGGGGCCGAGGTTAATTTTGGCCCGTTGCTCCTCACTTACCCACTCGCTGAGCGCGTGTGTGAGCTTGATGTGCTTATTTTTGGTTTGTCCGTACTGCCATTGGGTCATGTCATTGCCCAAGCGTGTGGAAAGTGCCTGAATAGCCTTCTCTAAACTGCTCATCAATAACTCATTGCGAGCTTTGATGGGGTCGGCACCCAACTCAGGACGGGGCGTAATAATCCAATCTACCAACCGTTTGGTGGGCAATGTTTTAAAATATGCCTGAATATTTTGGGGAACGGTCAGTTGATACACGGCCTTTTTTAATTCCGTTTCCCACTGTACATAAATGGCCGCCGCCACCGAATTGGGCTTCAGTTGATAATCCCACATTTGCAAAAGCGTCTGGGCTTTTGCCACTTCGTTGCTTATTTTGGCCGGATTGGTATTGAGTGCATTGATTAAGACAGGTACCAAGGTCTGGGCCGTTCCCGACAGATAATCGGTTTGCAAGGTCGCGAAATCCTGCAACGACATGCGCTTCCCAGCGTTCAGCACTTCTTCAATGCGATGCGCCCGCACGGGGTTGGCCCACGTCCAGCCGATGGCGTTGCGGTTGGCGAAATCAACGGGTGTCATGTTGTTGTTGGCCGTAACCACGTAGCCTTCGGCGGGATCTTTTTTGTGGGGTAACAGTTGAATAGGTAAATAACCCGCCCACTCGTAGCGGCCGTCGCCGGGCACTGGCACAAGCCCCGTCCAGTTTTTACGAATGGGTGAAATCCCTACCGCCTGCCAGCCGATGTGCCCGTTTTTGTCAGCATAAATCATGTTTTCGCCTGGAATACGGCTAAAACTGCACGCCGTCCGAAACTCTTCCCACGTACGGGCCTGATTCATGCGTAAACTCGCCAAATAGGGCGCACAACCCACCTCCAGCCAACCAGCCCGCACAGCGTACAGTTTATTTTTGGAGGCCTCTTCAAACACCACCGGCCCATGGCGGGTGTACTTGAGCGTGATAATTTCGGGTTGCTGTCCCGCAACGATAATCGTGTCTTTCAGGGTTTTAAGGTTTTCCCATTTCCCTTGGTATTTGTACTGATTCAGATTTTGAGGGTTGGTTTCGTAGACGTACAAGTCTTCGTTGTCGGTTTCAAAAATGGTCAACCCCCAGGCAGCCACGTCGTTGTGCCCAATCGAAACACCTGGCAAGGAAGGCTCCCCTGCCCCCACGACATTCCAGCCCGGGGCGTGCAAATGTACCCAATACCGCAACGACGGCACCGACTGCGCCCGGTGTGGGTCATTGGCCAACATCGGATAACCGCTTTGGGCGCGGTGGCCGCTGATAATCCAGTTGTTGGAGCCGACATTGGCTTTTTCTTCTTCGTACCAACTGTCAAAGTCAAACGCGGGCGTGTGGCTCGCTTTTTTATCGTCTTTGTCCAATTTCAAAGGCGCACGAAAGGCTTCATATAACTCCAAAATGGGCTGAAAAAGACCGTCGCCACGCAGGGTTTTGTCCAAAGTCAAATCGGGTTCGTGGGCAGTTTTGGCGGGATGAAACCACTGCAATTCACGCAGCTTTTCGGCACCCACCAACTGCACGATTCGGGCATTGTTGAGCTCGTCTTTGACGTTGCTCAGCAACCCTTGATGCCGACTGATGACGATTTCGGGCGTCCAGTAGTCGGGCAGGGTGTTCAAGACTTTAAATTCAAAAGGAAGTTTTTCGGGCGTTTGGCGCATCTCGCGGATGTAGGCGTTGATTCCTTCCACAAAAGCATTGATGATGAGCGCACTACGCGGATGATAATGCGCGAGTTCGGCCGTAAGATTGCCCCTAAACTTAAACAATCGACTGCCAATGTCGCGTTTCAATTCTTTTTTTCCGAGGAGTTCGGCCACCGTTCCTGTGGCTTGTCGCCGCCAGATTTCGAGTTGAAACAGGCGGTCGGAGGCAGCCACGTAACCTTGCGCCATAAACAGGTCATGATCATTTTGAGCATAAATGTGGGAGATTCCCCAGCGGTCGCGGATGACCTCGACGGGTTGTTGGAGGCCTTTGATGGTGAGGGTTTGTGCACAGGAAGCCGTGCAACGCACAAACACCCCCACGGCAAGCAGCAGTATAAATCGTTTCAAGGGATATAGTTAGGTTAATGAAACCTAATGTTAATGAAATTTGGAGGATTTCTCAAGAAATAGTGACGAAACAGTTTTGGTGAGTGACTATTTAGGCAGAATGTGTTCTAAAGAGCATATTGTCAATAAACTTATTCATACATGAGAGGACTTAACCGCGTAACTTTAATTGGGAACTTGGGAAATGTACCTGAATTTCAGGTCTTAGAAGGCGGCATAAGCGTAGCTAAGTTTTCGCTGGCCACCACTGAAATTTTCAAAGACAAAAATGGTCAAAACCACAGCGATACAGAATGGCATACAGTGGTACTGTGGCGAAGTTTGGCCGACCTCGCTCATCAATACTTAAAAAAAGGCAGTTTGGTCTACATTGAAGGCAAAATCAAAACTCGTAACTATGATAATAAAGACGGCAGCAAAAGGTACGTCTCCGAGATCATTGCCGAGCAGTTGATTATGTTGGATAAAAAGACTGGAGAGTTGCTGTAAAATCCTAATTTTTAGGCCATTATAATTGCTTCTACCCCTATTTGTTTCGTATATACATCGTTTTTAAACTACTTTACGCTACTGATGATAAAAGCGAGCAAAATACTCCATCGAAACGAAGACCGCATCAAAGTCGATTTTCCGTACAATCGCGAAATCAGTCTTTTGCTGAAGCAAATCCCCGATGCACAATGGAGCAAAACCCACGGTGCATGGCATATTCCCTACACAAAAAAGGCCTTTGCACAACTGAAAAGCCTTTTTCCGGACATTGAAATCGTTTCACTCAACGAAACGCCTACCCCTCAAGCCAAGCCGCCTGTTGAGCATTTTTCCCTTCCCACCCAAAGCAGCATTGTGATAGAGCTTTTTAACAGAACACTTTTGCTGCGAATGCCCAAAGCTGACGCAGATGTTCAATTTGTGTTAAAATTTAAGTATGTACGCTGGGATAAAGAGCGGCGTACGTGGCTCATTCCGCATACAACGGCCAACCTACACGCGTTGCAAACCTATTTCGGAACCCGAATATCCCAGTTTATCGAACACAAAACCGTTTTTGTAAGCACTCTAGCCCCAACAGAAGCTCCGCTGCCAACCGAAGGCGAACTGATCTTGATACGGGTTAACGCTCACCGCTTGCGCGTGATTGTAGCCTACGACCCCAATCTGGCAAAACAAATAAAACAGTTGCCTTTTGCCAAATGGGATGCCAAAAACAAATGGTGGAGTGTGCCGTTTTCTGACAAAATCCTGCAACAAATCAAGGAAACAGCCCTGGCCCATCAGCTAAAGTTTACATACAGGGAAACCATCGCACCCTCCGCGGTCGTTCCCCGAAAAGCAAAAGAGCTCATGGTCAATCATCGTCCATGTCCAACCGATATGATACTGAAAATGAAAGAGTTGCGCTATAGCGAAGCTACCATCAAATCCTACTGCTCAGCTTTTGAGGAATTGATCAATCATTTTCCGCATGACGCCATTGATGAGATTGACGAAAAAAAAATCATTGAGTTCTGTCGCTATTTGGTCATTGAACGCAAAGTGTCTGCTTCTACCCAAAATACCGCCATCAATGCCATCAAATTTTATTATGAAAAAGTGCTAGGAGGCAAGCGGCGCTTTTATGCCCTCCAACGGCCTCAACGCGACAAAGCCCTGCCCGTGGTGCTCAGCATTGATGAAGTACAGCAGATATTGAACACAATTCAGAACCTCAAGCACAAAATGATTCTAACCCTCATTTACTCCTCTGGCCTACGAATAAGCGAGACTATTCAGCTCAAAATCAAAGACATAGACTCAAATAGAATGCAAATACGCATAGAGCAATCAAAGGGCAAAAAAGATCGTTACACCTTGCTTTCGCCCAAAGCACTGAATATGCTGCGAAAGTATTACGTAGAGTACAAGCCCATCGACTATTTGTTTGAGGGACAAGATACGCCCATGTATTCGGCGCGATCCATCCAACAAATTCTGAAGGCAGCCTGCCAAAAAGCAGGGATCAAAAAAAACGTTTCGGTACATACACTGCGACACAGTTTTGCCACGCACCTGCTCGAGAACGGCACCGATTTGCGCTACATCCAACTTCTTTTGGGACATGAGAGCAGTAAGACAACTGAACTATATACCCACCTTACTACCAAGGGATTTGACCAAATAAAAAGTCCATTGGATACTTTGGATATATAAATTGAGGATAGTATGTTTGTTAGTAACAATCAATCACTTTGTCTACGTTTCCCTCGCTCAATGCCAATATATACGCAATCGCAAAGAGAAAGTTGCGTATATACAGATGTTAGCAGTCATTGCTACCATACGTTTCCAAATCGACAATTTCGCCAACTTCATTTCTATATTGAAATTTAAAATTGTCTGTAAAATTTCTATGCAACGAAGCACTTGAAAATACTTTTTTATTTTGAACACAACTTGCAATATCTTCAATCTTTGCTCTACCAAAATCGTGGCTATCACCGTGCAAAGTAAATATTGAATTATCTGTATCAAGTGTCCACCATCCACCGCCTTTAACCTTTGAAATATCGGTTGCAAGTTGTTTATGATAAGTGCATTTTGCCACTATTAAGCAGTCGCCTTCTTGGTCATCTGTTTCGATTATAAATTTCGGGAATACATCCATTTTTAAATTGAGTTTTGTTGTTAATAATCCGCAACGAACTGCTAACAGGGGTTTTGCGTCATTGCCCCATTAGCATCCGTTTTTAATTTGAAAATCCTACAAGGGGCAACGAACGCAAAGCCCCAAAACGTTATCGGGCAGCCTAAAAAAACAGAACCGTAGAAAGAAAATTGAAGTATGATAGAAAAAATCGACATTAAAAATGTTGCGACATACGACAATCAAGGCGTTCAAATAGACGACTTGAAAAAGATAAATTTTGTCTACGGAGCAAACGGTTATGGAAAGACAACTATTTCAAATCTTATTCACGACAAGACCGACCTAAAATTTAAAGACAGCTCAATAAAATGGAAAAATGACCTACCATTAAAAGTTTTGGTTTACAACAAAGGATTTAGGGAACGGAACTTTGGAAAAGGAAAATTAAATGGTGTTTTTACTCTTGGTGAAGCAACAGCTAAACAAATAAAAGTAATTGAAGATAAAACAGAAGAACTAAAAGTACTTAAAGCAGAAGGCATTCAAAAAAGAGAAACTTTGGACAAATTGAAAGCTGACAAGGAAGTCGCTGAAAATGAATTTAAAGAAGCCACTTGGACGAAGGTTTACAAAAAGTATGAAACAGAATTTAAGGAAGCATTTACAGGAACTCTTCAGAAAGAGACTTTTAAGAACAAACTTCTTCAAGAATCTGCTTCAAATACAACAGTTTTACAAACAATTGAAAAGCTAAGAGAAAAGTCTAAAACTATATTTGGACAACAACCACAGCCAATTACGCAAATTTCCTATGACAGAATCTCAGAAATTGAGTTGAACGTAATTTGGAAAAAAATAATTGTTGGTAAAGCAGATGTTGAAATTGCAAAACTCATTCAACGACTAAACATTAACGATTGGGTTAATCAAGGAAGGGAATATATTCAAGATGAAACTTGTCCATTTTGCCAGCAACAGACCATTACTGAAAATTTTCAAAGTCAACTTGAAAGTTTCTTTGATGAAACATACCTTAATGACATTAAATCCCTTAAGGAACTGAAGCAAGAATATAATTTGCTGACGCAAAATTTGATTAACGAATTAAATACTATTGAATCAAATCAAAAGTCTTTAAGTAGTTCTAAACTAGACATTGATAAATTATCAGCATACTTAAAGACTCTAATTAGTCAGAATGCTGCAAATACAGAATATTTACTCAATAAGGTTAAAGAGCCAAGCAGAAGCATTGAACTAATTTCATTAAAAGAGCAACTAGATTTTATCAGCGAATTAATCAATTCAGCGAATTCTGAAATAAAGAAACACAATGACATTGTAGCAAATTACTCAACCGAACGAAGTAATCTGATAAAATCTATTTGGAGATACTTGGTTGATGAATACAAAAATGAAATTGCGGCATTTACGACCAAAAAAAGCGGATTAGAAAAGGGTATCGAAAACCTAGAAAAGCAACGAAAGGAAAAACTTGACCAATACAGCAAGTTAGATGTTGAAGTAAAAAACCTAAGCAAGAATGTTACTAGCATTCAACCTACAATCAATGAAATAAACCGAATACTAAAGTCATATGGTTTCCTAAACTTTGCAATCGTTCCAACAAAAGAAGAAGGATTTTATCAAATTGAGCGAGAAGATGGCACCATTGCAGAAACAACTCTAAGTGAAGGAGAAATCACATTTATCACTTTCTTATATTTCCTTCAACTTGCGAAGGGTGGTTTATCAGAAGATGAAGTAAACAATGAACGGGTTTTGGTGATTGATGACCCAATTTCAAGTCTTGATAGTAATGTGCTGTTTGTTGTAAGCACATTAATCAAGGAAATAATTAAGAGTGTCAAAGCTGACTTAGGTGCAATAAAGCAGTTAATCCTCTTAACTCATAATGTATACTTTCATAAGGAAGTTTCATTCATTGATGGCAGAACAAAAACTTGCAACAAGACTAATTTTTGGATAATAAGAAAGAATGACAAGGTAACAGGCATCCAAAGTTTTGGAATGGATAATCCTATCCAATCTTCATACGGACTTTTATGGCAAGAATTAAAAAGTGAAGAAGTAAAATCAAGTTTGACAGTTCAAAATGTAATGCGGAGAATAATTGAAAACTACTTTAAATTACTTGGCAAACTAGGTGACGATGAATTGATACTAAAGTTTCCAACTAAAGAAGAACAGGAAATTTGCAGGTCGTTAATCTCTTGGATTAATGACGGTTCACATAGCATCAATGACGACTTGTTTATAGAATTACAGGATAGGACAATAGAAATGTATAAGAAAGTATTTAAAGACATTTTTATATCGACCAACCACGAAGGACACTACAATATGATGATGAATTTAACGGAAGAAACAGTATGAAAATAGAAGGCCGACCCGATAACAGGCGTTTGGCTCAATGGCGGGTTCAGTGGTTAATTGAGCATTCTACCTCGCATCAAAATTTGTGGTGTATTGACAGTTTTGTGCTGCGAAATCCGCCACTGCGCCAAGCGCCAAAACGTTATAGGGCATTTTAAAAAACGACTGTGAAACGAATAATCAACTCCCCATTAAAAATACTTGGACTTCTGACAGTAATTTTCGGACTGTTAGGAGTATTGACTTTTAGCTACTTTTTCTTTGTCGGGATTTATTTAGTAGTGATTGGCTTTTTTATTTATCTGATTAACTTTCTAATACACAAATTTCTAAAAGACAAAAAACTATATTGGATAACTCAATCAGTTCTAGCTACGACTTATATTATTATTGCCTTCGTAACTTATATGAAATGGCAAGAACACAATTACCTAATTTTTCCAAAAGACTTTAAAGGACAAGCAGGAATTATTTTTGGAATTGAAGGTTATCCTGAACTTCCAAAAACAAAATTTTGGAAAAAAACAATTAAAATACCAAAAGACGGGATTATTATAACTTCAACCAAAGTTGAAGACATTCCAAACTCAGTTCGGTTCGCATACTCTGATAATTCTGAAGTTAAATACCAAGACATTAATTGGGAACCTAATTTTGAAATAGATTGCATTGTATCTGATAGTAAGATAAAAAGTTGGCTATTTCAAGTTGACAAAGAAAGTTCCATAGTTAAGGAAGTAATGACCTCTTTGTGCAATGAAATTGCCGCAAATAAAAAGAGTAGCTTTTATAAAAGTGAAAATTCAGTTGTTTGGTCTGACAACAAAGGAAAATATTTATGGCTTCATAACAGAAATTTGACTTCTTTACCAGAAGGACTTGGGAAGCTAAATATTTATAAGGCAATATTGACAGGTAACAACTTACATGAAATACCTGAACAAATTTTTGATATTAATAGTCTTGAAGACTTGATTTTAGCTGTTAATCCTATCAGCGTATTTCCGTGCAACCTTTCACGACTGAAAAGATTAAAAAGTATCTCTGTTGCAGAAACAGGAATAAAAGAAATCAACTGCGACCTTTCTCAACTTGACAGTTTGGAACATTTTGACATTGCTAGAAATGGATTGACAAAATTCCCAGACCAGATTAAAACAATACCAAATCTGACCTGGCTTTCACTTAATAGCAATCAATTTACAGACTTTTCATTTATTGACAGTAGACTAATTCATCTCGAAACACTTTACTTATATACTAACAAGGTCAAACGTATTTCAAGAGAAACTAAATTTCTTGTAAACCTAAAAGAACTTTTAATTTTTGATAATGAAATTGAAAGCATACCTGACAACATTGCGGACCTCAAAAATTTAGAGAAACTTGAAATTTGGGACAACCCGATAAAAAGTATCTCACCCAAAATAGCGGAGTTGACTAAGTTGAAATCAATACGAATTGATGACGACTTCTTAACTCAGACAGATAAAGACAATTTAAAAAAGTTGTTACCGAACTGTGAAATCAACTATCAGACAAGAAGTGTAAAGAAAAACGCCCTATAACAAGGGGTTTGGCAAAATGCGGGCTGACGGAAGTTTTTCTTCAACTGTAGTTTTTCAATTTAGCTTTTGCACCGGCTTGACCGAACGCTATTGAACAGAAATCTATAACTTGAACAATAAAACATTCATCAACTTCAGTAAGCCAGGCAGACGGAACACAGATGTCCCGCACTTCGCCAAGCCCTGAACGTTGTGCGTCACCAATAGACCGACTTCAAGATGGGATATTACCTTCAAGCATTTATTTGTAAGACTGTCGACAGTAATTGTTTGACAAACACTTTTGACAAAGCAAAAAAAGTGGACATCGGACAAGGTCTATCACTTATTCCTTTGACTGAGGACTTGTTTGACCAAATCAATAATTTCTCAGTTTCTAGTGACATTGATAGTTTCCAATTTTTGACAGAAAATATTGAAAGTAAAATTTTATCAACCATCAGTGACAGACAATTTTCTTACGTTGAGGCAGAATATCATGGCGGGCAAGGCGGACAAATTGCAATAATATGGAAAGACGGCAAAAGGCTGCAGCTTTTACCTTATGACCAAGACAGAATAAATCAAGTTCTCAAATATTTTGGTGTGGCTGCTGACCCTGGACAAGACGAATTCTTGACCTGTGGTTTTGGGTTACGAAGACATACACGAGAATGGATTGAAGAAAGAAACTGACAAAGGCGAACGCACAACATTGCATTTGTGTTATGTCGGCGGACAGACAACGCCACTTCAACTGTGTGCTGCTATCAGCTTCTGTCCCAGCCCGACGTTATAAATTGAGCAATTAAATTAACAATGAACTTTTGTATTTTACATCGGCATTTGTACCAAGTAGACGGAATTCAAATTCCGCCACAAACACAAATGCTTCGCCGTTATAGCCAATTTTAAAAGACAACTGTGAAGACGAAGACATTAATATGGATTGTAGTTACTTGGGTTATGTTGACTCTGATTAACTATTATTTTGTTCCTTACTTTATTGTTGCTATTGAATGGTTTGCATTATCTATCGGACTTTTTATCTGGACACTCATTCAGATTGGTAAGACAATTAAAGAACGGAAAACCTTGTCAAGACAAAGAGTATTTTCTGCAATGACAATTTGTGTTCTATTCCTATTGACTTTTAATAGACAACCAGTGAATGGTTTAATTGAAAAAGCAGATTGGTATGTCCTTTATTCCAAAAGATGTAGTGTCGTTGAACTAGTGAAGCAGGAAAAACTGACCCCAAATGTTAGTTGGAACAAATGGGTTTGCGAATTGCCATATGAATTTCCTGTTATTTCAAACGGAGGAAACGACATAGGTATAAGTAAAAATGACAGCACTGGAAAAGTCACGGTGACATTTTGGGTGTATAGAAATTTTTTTAGTGCACCTTCGACACATTTTGTTTATACGGACGACCCAGACGAAATTTAAGAAATAAAAAAAAAAAAAAAAAACAGACCCGATAACAACTGGAAAATTACTGACAACTGGTATAGAACATTTCATGAATAGAAAAACTGGCTATAACACGGGTTTTGCGTCAGGCGGGGTGACGTGCAAACTTGGAGCTTTGTGCTTCTATTCAAGTGTAGTGCTGGTTGAAAGTTTAGCGTTCCAAAACCCGCCCGAACGCAAAGCCCCAAAACGTTGGTGGCAATTATTTTTGACACCTTATGGTTGACACAACTATTAAAGACAGACTATTTAGAGCGTGTTGGGAAATTATGTTTGGGTTTTTGGCTTAATTCGTTGTAGCATCAGTTGAATGTTGGCTAAAAGTAGCCATCCAACCGAAGAAGATAGTGTATACTCGTAATCTTTGA
>JAIXPV010000293.1 GCA_027486105.1 Runella sp.
GCTTGATTTTCCTGTTCCAAGGCATCCCATCGGTAGTTAATTCTCACTTCCTGAACCGCATCATAAGCTAATTTTTGGACGTGAAATCGGTCGATAACCTTTGATGCCTTTGGAAAACAGCGGCTCACAATCAATCCCATATTGGCCGCCATGTCCAAGGTCACCTCTCGAACTTTGCCTCGAATACGCTTGGGAATCTTGCTTAAAACGTCGATCACTGAGCCGGCTTGCGTCCCTTTTATCATCGCTACCAATGTACCTTTGCGACCCTTGGCTACTTTATTGGTTACAATCGTGTACAACTCGCCATTGGAAAGTGAGGTCTCGTCAATACTCTGATGGGAACCTACATTTTCAGGATACAAAAGCCAGTCAGCCGCATGTTCGCGCTGCTTCCAATCCTTATAATCGCTGATATGATCTTTATACTGCTCTTGAAGTTGCTTACCATCCAAATGAAAGTATTTGCCCAATTGAGAGCAACTGACAGGATGATTATCAATACAACCCTTTTAAAAAATCAGCGAACTCTTTCGTCATTCGAGTTCCCTGTTGTACTATATTCCAATCTCTATTCACTATCTTACCGGTATCCTTAATTTCCCATCAACGACGCTTAATGCAGAGTGTAACACGCTGATTGCGAATGGGAAAATCCTGAATGTATATTTCGGGTAAAAAGCCCTTTGACTCTAATTTTTGGTCTTTATATTCGGTAGGTGTCACATTTTTCTCTTCCAAGTAAATATGCAGGCCAGGAAGGGCTTCAACGATTTTAGACAGTTCAAAATAGTCGAGCATTCCTTCAGGCAATAGGAAACGGACTAAAGATAAGTAAGACTCTTGCAAGGCATTTTATATTGGTTCAATGCAAAACAACTACATTTTTAGATGCCCCCCAACTTTTGCGATTGATCCCTTTTTACTTCTCATTCTATAATCATTCTACAACAAAAAACCCCTCAAATCGCGAAATTTGAGGGGTTTTTGGAATTTTTGTGGACGCGTAGGTACCAACTGAAACACCTATAAATCCCTAAATGTCAACTATTTACCCAAACGTTTGTATCTACTTCTAGTAATGTTCTATGCTATTTATCACAAAAAAGGAACATTTTTTTGTGTAATTATTTGTATATCAGAATATTACAGCCATTCTATTCCTTTTTTAAAATGACCTAAATACCTTTTTTCTTCGCTTTTTTTGCCTGTTTTGACATGTACTTCAGATCGTATTCAACATGTTCAGCCTCAGTTTCATTATCCCTGTCAAAGTCTTCTAAAACATGTTTTTTAATAGTATCACCATGGACTGATAAATCGGTGTTCTCATCAATAATATGTGAAAATACAGAAACAAGAGTTTCAAAATCACGTCCCTTTGAAGGATTTTCATACAGATGCTTAGAGAGCCTTAAAAGGGTCGCATTACGGTTCTTTAATGCCGATATTTCCTTTTTTAGCTCTACTATCTCCTTGTCTTTCCCTGTCTCTTCATCGTATTCTACAACTTCTGAAACTCTCATTTCAAAGATTTCAGCAATTTGGCATAATCTCCTAAAACTCAAATCATTGACTCCGTTCTCAAGCTTATTATAGTTAACAAGTGAAATGCCTATCCTCTCTGACATATCCAACTGTGTCAGACCTTTAATCCTCCTTATTATTTTTATTTTCTTCAATATATCCATGTTGCAATTTATACACAGTGTTAGAATTTTAAAATATCTCTTTTGGTAAATAATTTATCATTTATACTTTTAAATATAATCTATTAGGATATATATTTGCAGAAACAAAATCTTAAATGATTATGATAGCAAATGTGAAGAACCTAGTTAAGGACGTGATTGATAAAAAAAGGGTAGGTACCGCCACTTGGAGGCCATCAATGAATGACCTCAAACAGATGGGCATATCAAAAAAGCGTTCTGGGCAAATTTCGCGGAACGATGCCCAGGCTACCATTACAGAGTTGACCACAATAGGCAACTTCTTAGGAGTCAGTCCAAAAGACCTTTTTTAAAGTAAAAAGCCCTTACCGTGGTCGAGACGGTAGGGGCTAAATTGTTTCCAAATGTTTCACTACAAACCAATTAAAAACAATGGTAAAAGTAAGCAAAAAAAGGTTCCAAAACCTTAGAAATCAGGTCAAAAACACAAAAAGCGACGGTAAGAAATCCCGTCGTTTGTCAGTTTTGTTCTATCCCAAACCCCTTGCCACAAAAAACGGGCTTTGTGCTATCTATGTGCGTTTGTCCTACAAAGGTCAAAGAAAAGACTACTCTACGGGGATCACTTGTAAAACAGGTGAGTTTGATAACCGGACCCGAAAAATAGCCAATGACCGAAAAGCGACAATTCTACTACGGGATATTGAGATACAAGCCCAAAAAGTGTTTACCGACTTGGTACTAACTGAACGGCCAATTGAACCTAACATCATTTGGGATATTGTCAATGGCGGTTCAATACCCAATGATACCCCTAACTTCAAGCAACTGTTAGAACTGTTTTTGGTTCAATCACAACAAGCCTATCAAGCGGGTGAAATCTCTAAGGCAGCCCTCACCAAACAGCGTATTTTCGGGGTTCATATTTTGACCTATCTCCAAGCAAAGTACGCCCAGACAATCCAACTCGAAACCATTGTACCGGCAGACGCTAAAGCCTTGGTTTTATTTTGCAGGAATAAGCGAAGTTTGGGCAATGATTATACGATGGCAGTAGTTCAGCACTTCAAAAGGTTGCTGAATTTTGCCGTTGAAAATGAATGGATTGCAAGAAATCCATTCCTAAATTTCAGACGCAAGCTAAACAAAACCTTTGGTGAGGTATTGACCGAAAAGGAATTAGAAATCCTACAAAGTGCTGAACTGTTTAGCCCAACGCTTGAGCGTACCCGTAATATTTTCCTTCTGCAATGCTACACGGGTTTAGCTTACATCGACCTCAAAAAAGCCACTCATAGCCACATTTTGACCGATGAAGCTACGGGTTGCCAATACCTAAAAGTGTACCGCCAAAAGACTAACGAGCCGTCAATCATTCCCCTAATCAACGAAGCAAAAGGGATCATTAACAAGTATGCTAACGATAAATTTTGCGTAGAAAATGGAGGTTTGTTAGTGCCTGTTTTCTCCAATCAGAAGCTAAACAACTATCTAAAGGAGTTGGCCGGGGTTGTGGGACTATCCAAACGCCTAACTACTCATGTAGGCCGTAGAACAGCAGGAACCCACTTTCTAAACGCAGGTGTACCCCTATCAACGGTAAGTACCATTTTGGGACATACAAATACCATAACGACCCAACGGCATTACGCCCGGTTAAGGCCTGACAGGGCTATCAAAGATGTTCAATCCGCAATGAAAAAACGTCGTAAAAAGTCCAAGGGCAATGACAATGAAAGTGATTTACCAGTAGCTGTTTAACCAAACCCTAAATACTTAAGACAATGCCCCTAGATATAGACCAAATCCCGCAAATAAATCAATTTAACGAACTCTATCAGGAATTGGAAGAACAACTTTCAAAACCCCTTTTTAATAGGGTTGTTGGCGCTCAAAATGCTATACGTTTACGGCTACAACTCGAAATAGAGTTAAGACAGTTTGTGACTGACAAAATGATAAATCAAGCCGTAAACCAATAGCCTTAATAAGCAAAAAACCGAAGGTATGGCACACCTTCGGTTTTTACTTTTCTCAATAAAAAAAATTCACCTTAACGAAACAAAGGTATGGATAATTCAAGGAAAATACAATCAAAAGGCATTGATATTCAACAACTTGAGAAAGATAATTTATCAAATTTCTTTGACAAATTAACGATTAATGATAAATCCACAATAGAACCAATTGAGCCGATTATTACCATAGATAGCAGCAACTTTGCTATCAAATCGGGGGTGTCAGTACTGAACGGTAAAAAAGGAAGTGGTAAAAGTACGGTTTTAAGGGTAATGATGACTTTAGCCCTTATGAACGAAAAGCCCGGTTGGTTTGATGACTTGACTATTTACGTAAAACCAGCTAAAGAGAAGTCGGTCATCTACATAAATACCGAAATGCCTGATAGTTTGGTTAAAGATATGCACGACCAAATTTTAAAAGATTTAGGCGTAACAGAAACCCCGAAAAACTTTAAAGTACTGGACTTTCTTGGGCTAGATATAGAACGTAGGCAATCTGCAATCAGTGATTTATTCAAAGTTTACGACGATATACACTTAATTTTTATTGACGGTGGAGCCGATACCCTTGAAGGTGTAAACGATGAAACATCTTCAATAAAGGCCGTTGAAACGCTGATAAAACTCGCTCAAACGTATCAAACCTCAATTGTTAATGTCATTCACTTAAATCAAGGTAACGGAGAAACAAGGGGGCATTACGGGCAACAAAGCGAACGAAAAGCGTCAGGTATCGCAACCGTAAAGTTTGATGAATCCAAAGAAGTGTTTGAAATCAAGTACGGAGGCAAATCAAGAGGTACAAAAATGTTCAAGCCTATTCACTTCAATTACATTGATAAAAACCGTGTTCAACGAATTTCGCCTGATACTACTGCAACGATTGTCAGAAAAGCAAAAGAGGATTCACTACTTCAATTAGTGCATACCTGCTTTAAAGACCGTAAGCGAATAAAGAGAGAGGAGTTGACCAAACTCATTTCTGACATTACGGGAAAATCTTCAAGGACTGGGCAAAACAAGTTTAACGAAATGCTTGCCCGAAACCTCGTAACTATTGATGAACAAAAATACGCGGTTTGCCTGACCCCAATACCCGAAAATAGCCAACAATTGAGCATCGAAGTATAACAAAACCAAGAACGAAACAAACGAAAATATATAAATATATATAGCGAAACGAAACAATATATATAAGGGTATTAATTTCGTTTTCGTCGTTTTCTTTTTGCGTTGTACTTCTCCAATACACCACGTAAACAAACAGCTTGAACTTTTATAATATTTGGTTTTTGAGTCAATTTTAGCACATATTCAGAATATTATTGCGAACGAAACGAAGTAAAAGGGGTATATAAATATACAGTTTTCGCATTTTCAAAATAGTTCGCTTTCGGAATATTCTTTGGTTTAGTTAATATTTGATTTAGGCCGCTAAAGAAAAAATAAAATGATACCACAACACACAATCGAATCAATCAAGTGCATCAGCATAGTTAATTACCTTTTGTCGTTAGGCGTTGAGCCTGTAAAGTATTCAGGGGTGCAGCTTGTCTATTTTTCCCCAAAACAAGACGAACAAACACCGTCTTTTTTCGTCTCCACCAAAAAGAATGTTTTCCATGATTATACAACCGACGAACGCGGTGACATTATACGTTTGGTTCAGTACCTGACGGGGTGTAACTTCATTGAAGCCGTTCAAATACTCCAAAAGTTTGAACCGGTACCACAACCCCAAACTTTTCTTTTTAGCGGCCTAAACACTGAACCAACGGATAAGCCGTCAAAAATCGAAATAACCAACGTTTGCCCATTACGTCACGGGGCATTATTCAAGTACGTAAAGGATAGGGGTATCAGTCAAAAGGTAGCAACTAAGTATCTCAAAGAAATACATTATAAAAGAGACAATAAAAAGAATTTTGCAGTAGCTTTTGAAAATGATAAAGGCGGCTACGAATATAGAAACCCATTTTACCAGAGTTCAACGTCTCCCAAATGGATAACTACCTTTCCTGTTTCCAACTCAACTGCAATAAATGTTTTTGAGGGCTTCTTTGATTTCCTTTCTTCTTTGGAGTTTTTTGGGCTTCTCGCGCCACGAAATACCACAATAGTACTAAATTCTGTTTCACACACTAAAAGCGTGTTAGATAGCCTTAAAACCTACAAAATGGCGAATCTGTATCTCGACAATGACTTAGCAGGGGAACGGGCAAAGGATTTAATTAAATCAACCGGTATTCAAGTCGTTGACAGATCAAAATACTATGAGGGTTATAAAGATTTTAACGACTACATAACCAATACAAAATCGACATAAAACAGATTTTTTATTGAGCCATCTACGCGCGCGCATGATGCGCGTATGCGTAAGAGCCAAAAAGCAGGGTAAAAAGTAGGGTAAAAAGTACGCCAAAAAGTAATGCAACACAACCCACAAATACCATGAAACGACTCTTTATAAGACGAAGTGAGGCAATTAAAATAACGGGTTGGGGTAAGACCAAAACAGGGGAAGTGTTTACAACAATACGCGATGTTTACCAATACCCAATACACCGAAACGACATAGAGGTAAAACACTTTGCCGATTATCTGGGCATAGACGAAAACGACGTACAAACAGCGTTAGAACATTTACCCAAATAGTATTCTTTTGCCGAAACACACTATAAAGGCCGCTCGAAATGTAGCGGCCTTTGTTGTTTTGTAGTGTCAAATCAAACACTTTATAACAATGGCAGAAAACAACTTGTATAAATCGTTCAGAGTCAAAACAAAGGGCTATACTGAACAATGCGGCTCTTACAACAACGCATTAAGGGCTTTTGACCGTTTGCGCAAGAAAAAGGAAAGCGAGGGGGAACTACCCCTAAAAATTACCTTAGAACGTAAAGGGGAATACGGGTGGGAAATTGTGGATAGTATCAATATCAAATAAAACCTACAATCATCATGAGTAAAGAACAGGGTTCCAGAAAAGCAATTATAGTGCTTATTCTTTTGATTGTGGTGTTTCTTTGGGCTTCTACTAATAGTGACGCATCAACGGGGACAAACCGTAAAAAAGCGTATGCTAAAAGGCGGTGTAATGGCTATTTTATTGATAAATACTCTGACGCGCCAAATATAAACAACCCTATTGTTTTTAATACAGGCGAGTATATTGGTGAAATTGTAGGCACTAGAGATGTTGTTTTTTTGAATCAGAATCATAGGTTTTACTATGAGATAGAAGAAAATAAAACACTCTTTGTTAGACTCTTAGTAGGTGAATCAGATATAGAAATCAGATAGTTTTTTATGGCAAGCAATCTAATATACATCGACCTTTTGCCCGTATCTGATTCAGAAAAGAGTCAGTTTCAGGGTAAAGTTAAAGCCATTGCCAATAAGTACGGATTTAATCCGAATTGGTTAATGGCAGTTATGTACTTTGAAACGGGGGGGCAATTTAAAACGGGCTATTATACTACATCTGGAGCGGTTGGTCTCATTCAGTTTACAGATGTTGCGGCCAAATCAATAGGTACAACTAAGGGTTTTTTGTCCAATCTTTCGCACATAGACCAATTGACATACGTTGATAGGTATTTATCGTATTGGAAAATAACGGGGCGTATTTCTTCATTTGTAGACCTTTATTTGGTCGTTTTCGCCCCTTCGTTCGTTGGTAGAGCGTCAAATACTGTTATCTATTCTACCCCGTCATCTGCTTATGAAAGGAATAAAAGGGCGTTCGACAAAGCAAATAAAGGCTTCATTACCGTTGGTGATGTTGCTAATACAATAGCCCGTTATTTGCCCGTGAATGTGTCTTCTGTTAGTGAGGGTAGTAATTTTGAAGTTGTTGTACTTGTTTCACTTGCATTCATTGTAGTTTATAAATTGTCAAGAAATTGACAAGTCTACCACTGTTTGCTATCAATATTTTTGTACAGGCTTCGATATCCGTTTGTGCAGCTCGAAAAATTGCTATCAATTGTTAAAGCCTGGGCTTGACTCGATGCCCCGCAGCCGAAAAATTTGATAGCAAATATTATTTGTTGACCTTCATTCGATGCAGCTCTATCACAATATTATAGGGTCGAGTGTTATATATCCCAAATATAACACAGCGGCCAAAATTCCATTCTACAACTTTTTACGGCTCAAGCTGAATTCTTGGGGAAGCTAAGCATATAATTTCGTCAATCTAAATAAGA
>JAIXPV010000780.1 GCA_027486105.1 Runella sp.
CCTAGCTTTTGCGGGATTGTTGGCGTGTGGATTGGAAGGAATTGAAAAACAGATTGAACCACCAGTCATTTTTGAGGGTGATATCTATGCTGCAGCGCATTTGCCAAGGGTTCCATACACATTGGCCGAATCCATTGCGATTTTCTCCAACAGCGAGTTTGCTAAGCGGAGTTTTGGACCCGAAGTAGTGGAGCATTACACGCATTTTTATAAAACAGAGCAGGCAGCCTACAATGCATCGGTGACGGACTGGGAACGGAAACGGTATTTTGAGCAGATTTAAGGGTTTGGAAAGAGTTGCTAAGTGAATTTTTAAATTTTTTCTTGAAATAATTCATTTAATCAATTTATCTACTACTTTTGCAACGATTATTTCTAAACCTCTACTACAAATACTTAAAAAAGCCTTCTGCCCCACGCAGAAGGTTTTTTTATTTTTACGCAGAAAATAACTTTCGCTGCTTTTCTTGCGTTGTATTCTACGTAATATTGCACATCATTCATTAATCAACTTTTTTTAGCAAAATGACAACAAAATTTCTCCGCAATGCATTTGCAATAGCATTAGCCGCAGGTTCGTTGCAGGCTATGGCACAATTTACGCAGGCTCCGCTTCCGTACGCATCTGATGCACTTGAGCCAAATATCGATAAGGCTACTATGGAAATCCACTATGGCCGTCACCATAAAGCCTATATCGACAACCTAAACAAGGCCGTGGCGGGTAAACCAGAAGAAAAATTGACTCCAGATGCGCTGGTAAAGGGAATTACGAAAGAAACTGCTCCCGCAGTGCGTAACAACGGTGGGGGACATTGGAATCACACTTTCTTTTGGAGCATTATGGGCCCAGGAAAAGGCGGTGCGCCCAAAGGAGCCTTGGCTGATGCCATTACTAGAGATTTTGGTTCGTTGGATGAGTTCAAAAAGAAATTTAAAGAAGCAGGTACTACCCGTTTTGGTTCAGGATGGGCGTGGTTGATTGTAAAAGATAAAAAATTGGTGGTAACTTCTACGCCCAACCAAGATAATCCATTGATGCCCGTAGCGGACGTGCAAGGCGCGCCGATTTTGGGCGTTGATGTGTGGGAGCACGCATATTACCTCAAGTACCAAAACAAACGTCCCGATTATCTAGACGCTTTTTGGAATGTTGTGAATTGGGATAAAGTAGCCGAATTGTATACGGCAGCAATGAAATAAAGTCTTGATGTTAATATAAAAAAAGAGAATGCCGCAGGGCATTCTCTTTTTTTATAGAGTTGGTGAAGTAATCTATTCTTTAGTAGGCACTTGTGTGTTAGTGTTGTCATTGGTTGGGGGCAGGGCCTCCAAGGCAGATTCGGGTGTTTCTTCTTCCAATGTTGACGTAGGCTCGGTGACCTCTGGTGCTGAGATTGCTTCCGTTTCTGAAGCGGGTATTTCGGTTTCCTCTTCGGATGAAACGATGGATGGAACCTCGGCGATTTCATCCGTTTTCGGAGCCTCTTCAATCTCTTCGTGCTCATCCAACCGCGGGAAAAAAGTGCCCTGAAACATCAAAATGATACAAACACCGATGAAAATGCAAGCGTCGGCAAAGTTGAAAATAGGCGTTGTGTAGTATTGCCCCCCCCAAACAGGAACCCAATCGGGTACGAAACCTTCCCAAAAATCAATGAATACCATGTCAATGACCTGTCCGTGAAACCACGGAGTAGGAGAGCCGTAAGGGGCATTGTCGATGAGCACTCCGTAGAAGATACTGTCAATCAAGTTGCCGATGGCCCCCGCTAAAATCATGGCCATAGCCCAGAGAAGTCCGTTGGAAGCCCCTTTTTGGGCAAGGCGCAACATATAGCCTGCAATAAAAATCATGGCTCCTAGCCGGAATACTGTCAGAAACAATTTGCCATATTCGTGGTCAATTTGCATCCCAAACGCCATACCCGGGTTGGTTACATAATACAGTTTGAACCAATCTCCGATGAGTCTGATTTGTCCGGCAAATCCCGGAGACATATACTGGTGTACCAGCAGTTTTGAAGCTTGATCTACACCGATAAGCAACAGGGCGAACAAAAAGAATTTGAGAGGGCCTTTGGGGGATTGAGTCATGGAATGGGGATTAATGAACAACTTTCATGGTGTGGCGACGACCCACTTCACGTTTGATAAGCAAAAACTCGCGGCTGCTTTGTCCCGCAATAGATTTATTTTCTTCGGCACGACGGAACAAATACGGCATCACCGTCTCCACAGGGCCATAAGGTACGTATTTGGCTACATTATAACCTGCATTGGCCAAATTGTAGGAAATATTATCACTCATTCCGAGCAACTGTGCAAACCATACGTGCGGGTCATTGTGCGGAATGTTGAGTTTTTGCATTAATTCTATACAGTAAAAACAACTGCTTTCATTATGGGTTCCCAAACAAATAGAAATCAAATCCCGGTTTTCGAGGGCAAATAAAATGGATTTGTTGTAGTCGGAGTCGGTGTCTTCTTTAGTGGCGTGGATGGGGTCTTGGTATTCGCTTTCGTAGGCGCGTTGGCGTTCTTTTTCGAAATAGGCACCTCTTACCAATTTAGCTCCTAAAAAATACCCTTCTACTTTTGCTTCGTGAGTCGCTTTTTTTAGGTTTTCCAGCATATCGCGGCGGTACATCTGAAATGTATTGTAGACGATGGGCTTTTTGGTGTTGTATTTTTGCATTGCCTTGTATGCCAGTTGGTCAATTACGTCCTGAATCCAGCTTTCTTCGGCATCGACAAAAATTTTGACATCCAAATCGTGGGCTTTTTGGCATAATTGGTCTACGCGTTGTTTGAGGCGTTCAAAAGCAGCCTGCTCATTGGAAGTGAGGGGTTCGCCCGCCTGAATTTTCTCCATCAGAGGGGTCGAGCCAATGCCCGTCACCTTAAAAACGGAAAACGGAATCCCTTCGGTTTGGCTCGCTTTTTCGATAGTTAGCAGAATTTCGCTAGCAGTTTTATCAAAACTCTGTTCATTGTCTTCTCCCTCGACAGAATAATCTAAAATTGTCCCAATTTTAGATTTTGCCAAATTATTTATGGTTTTGTTACATTCTTTGATGTCTTCACCTCCACAAAATTGGCCAAATAAAGTTGCTTTTATGAGGTTTTTGACGGGAAGTCGTAACAAAAGCGCGAGTTTTATAAAAAAAGTTCCTAATTTTACAAGCCAAGGTTGATTCATTAATGCAAATAGCCAGTAAGTTTTCTTTAACTGGAAATTTGACTTTGATGAGAAGGCAACCGAAGTGTCATCAAACGAAACCCCTACTTGGGGGGAAGCAACACTTATAGACATAATTTTAACGTGCGTTTGTTGTTATAACAATAAAACAAATGCAAAATTACAAAAGTTGTCCTTAGCTATCAAATTGTTAATATCAGATTGTTGTACTTAATTAATTTTTTTAATTTTTCTCGATTATGAGTGCCACCTTAGAAATTTTACCGATGAGTTCGTGGGTTGATACGGGAGGGAAACCGCTCGTCATTGCAGGCCCATGCAGTGCCGAAACTGAAGAGCAGGTTTGGGAAACCGCGACCCAGATCAAAGCGTTAGGATATGCTAACGTACTGCGCGCGGGCGTGTGGAAGCCGCGTACCCGTCCTGGAAGCTTTGAAGGAATGGGCGAGGCTGCTTTGCCTTGGCTTGCTGCCGTCAAAAAAGAAACTGGTTTGCCGATTGCCGTTGAAGTAGCTACTCCTCAGCACGTTGAACTTGCCCTTAAATACGGAATCGATATTTTATGGATTGGAGCCCGTACCACCGTTAACCCGTTCAATGTTCAAGATTTGGCGGATGCGTTGCAAGGGGTAGATGTGCCGGTGTTGATCAAAAACCCGGTCAATCCAGATTTAGCATTGTGGATTGGAGCATTTGAGCGTATTAACCGTGCAGGCATCAAAAAGCTTGGAGCCATTCACCGGGGTTTTTCGAATGCTCAAGAAACCAAATACCGCAACTCTCCCATGTGGAACATTGCCATCGAACTCAAAACGATGTTCCCAGAGTTGCCGATGATCGGTGACCCTAGCCACATGGCTGGAAAACGTGCGTATTTGTTCGAAATCGCCCAAAGGGCGTTGGATTTGAACTACGATGGTCTAATCATTGAGTCACATTGCAACCCAGACAAAGCTTGGTCGGATGCGGCGCAACAATTGACGCCAGCTGCTTTGGGCGAAATGCTGCACGAACTTCACGTGCGTAAGCCTGAGTACGGCACAGATTATATCAATCAGTTGGAGCAATTGCGCAGTAAACTTGATAATCTTGACCGTGAATTGCTAGAGATTTTGGGTACACGGATGTCGTTGGTAGAACAATTGGGTGAATACAAGCGTGATAACAACGTAGCCGTTTTACAAATGGATCGTTGGAGACAACTTCGTAAAAACCGCGCCGATTTAGGTAAACAAATGAATTTGTACCCTGATTTTGTGGAAGAGTTGTTCGAACTGATTCACATGGCTTCTATCCGTAAGCAAACAGAAGTAATGAACTCTACGCCAGCGGCTTAATTTTAGCTTAGGCATGATTTGCTATACCACGAGGCCGCCCATGGGGCGGCCTTCTTTATTTATGAGAATTAAGATTTGATGATTTTTTAGGCGAGGTTTCCGTTGCTGACTTCCAGCCGATACCCCACGCCGTGTACCGCAGCAATTTTAAGGGAGGCATCCTCCTGAAGCAACTTCCGCAGGCGCGACACAAAAACATCGATGCTACGGCCCACCGTAACGCCTTCGTCTTCCCAAACGGATTTAAGAATGAAATCTCGTTCCAAAACCTGATTTTGGTGTTTGATGAACAAGTGCAGCAATTTGGCTTCTCGGTAGGTGAGATTATGCTTTGTTTTGCCCGAATAGAGCAATTGATTGTCGACATCAAGACCTGAATTGCCGAAAGAAATGAGGCTTGTAGCGGGAGCAACTTTCGATGGGGCGGGGTGGTGAGCTATGGGGGTTTGTTTTCTTCGCCAAAGTACATATGAAACCCCAAGACCTATACTACCCACCGTTCCCAGCGCCCACCAAATTAATCCAGCGTGGGGTATGGTGGAATGATGGGGCGTTGAGAAAGTCACCTGCACGGTATAGCAACCGAGTCCTTGCTGTCGGCCGCCGCAAGGCACTTCGTTGTTTTTGGTATAATCTAGGTAATTGTAGCCCAATTGCAGTTCGCTAGTTTCGCAATCCAATACTGCTACATCGTAATCGGCATTTATTTGGTGCAAATGAAAAGATTCTTGCAACAGCGCGGGCAATCGCCCGTAGTTAAACGATTTGTTGAGTTGTAGAACAAACGTGTTGGTTTTCTGCTTTTTGACCGCAGGTATGCGGGAGGTGGAATCGCCGCTCGCCAACAACAAATGATGGCCTGCGCGGCGGAGCGCAAGATTGACTTTTTCGTCGAAGCGCTGTGGACTTAGGGCATCAGAGGCAGATGTGAGCCCAGCAAACTGCCCAAACAATACGCTGATAATCACGAATGAAGCCATCACTGTCAGTTTTGCCATAAATTCAAAAAATCAAGTTCAAATGTAGCAGAAATAACTTAATAGGAGTAGCAGGGTCTTGCTATTGAGTTATTTCTGCCGATTTAGGGTTTAATTAACACCCGTCTTTTGACCCATTTTTTACGAACAACGGTCCCAAAATCATATACATAAGGTCAATCTTACTCAATTTAATGATTCGTTTGGCCTGTATGTCGCTTTTGCGGGCGGGTTCGATGATGAGTTCATCGCCAAAACTGGCTAACGCCAAAATATTGGCTACTTCCACTTCATACAGTTCGCGGGTATCCGAAGATAAACCCTTATTGACCACCTGTCCTTCGTGTTTGAGATAAATTTTAAAAGGAACTTTAGAAGAGGCAGTTGAATTCGGATTGCCTTTGACTAACGCCAATATGCCTTTACTTCCTTTCCAAAAAGTGCTGTAATCCAAGGATTTTCCATTTAATACCAGCGGGTTGCCGTAGAAGTTGTCTTCTCCGCCTTTGGAGAAGGTAGTGGAGCCAACCATGAATAAAATCAGGATAATGGCTAGTCGGTAGGTGTTAGGGTATCTCATTGTTTTTGTCGTCTAAATAATTATTGAATTAGAATTTCATTGTGCGGCAATGCATATTGTTTTTCTAAGGTAAGCAGCACGATAGAATCACCTTTCTTGCATTTTGCCAATACCTTTTGAATTTCAATTTTTCGGAAATCGTCGCCAGAATACATCGTTAGGGTTCGTGTGTTTTCGTCACGAATGGCAATTTTGAACGAGACGATATCAACGGCTTTGCTTTCATTAGTAGATAACTCGGCCGTTGCTACCGTCAGCTCGCCTCTGGCTGTTAAGGGTAAACTGCATTTGCCCTTAGGTGTGTATTCATCCACGACCATTTTATTGTTTAAAAAAGCGGCCGAACAAACTTGCTGACCGTGACTTACGAGGGCGAGTCCAGAAAGAAAGAGACCTCCCATTAGTGCTTTTACTGTTTTCATTTTTGTTGGTTGTTTTTGGCTTTACTTTGATGTAAGCAAAAGTAGGAGACCAAAACCAACAAAAAGAAAAACGTCCGTAAAAGAATGTAAACGAAATGTAAAAGTTTGTTATTCGGAGCGTAATGACTGGGTTGGGTTCATTAAAGCGGCTTTAAACGTCTGAAAACCAACCAAAAAAACGACAATAATTCCAAAAATCAGAACGACTGCGGCAAACGAAAGCCCACTGACCTCAATGCGGTAAGCGTAGTTTTGGAGCCATTGATTCATGACCATCAAGAGCAACGGAAAAGAAATGAAAGATGCAATGCCGATGACAATCAAAAATTCCTTCAAAAATAGCATCACCAACCCCGCGCCCGAAGCGCCCAATACCTTGCGAATACCCAATTCTTTGGTACGCCGTGCTACGCTCAACGATACCATCCCGATAACTCCCAATAAGACAATGATCATTGCCAAAACGGTCGCCAATTGCGCCGCTTTTTTGAGCCTTACTTCTGATTGATACAATTTCTGGAGCATTTCATCCAAAAAAGTAAACTCAAATGGCGCTCCAGGCAATAGTTCATTCCACTTTTTTTCGAGTGCCGCAACCGATTTATTTAAAGATGATGATTGAATTTTAAAAGAAAAATAACGGTAATTATTAAGCGTGTTGAGGTGAATAAACGCCAGTGGGCCAATGTTTTGGCGCATGGAGTCAAAATGAAAATCATCGGTTACGCCCGCCACGGTAAAGGTTTGTGGGAAGCTCTGCAATCTCACCTGTTGCCCAATGGCGTCGTCTGGAGTGGAGAAGTTGAGCACTTTGGTGGCTTTGGTGTTCAGTACTATACGGTCAGGGGTAAAAGTTTGTGGCGGTTGGTGAAAAAACGTTCCACTTCGGAGAGGAATTTGGTACGTACGCGCATAGTTTTCATCGGTTTGCAAAACGGGAACAAAGACCGCGTGCGTGGAATCCTGCCCGACCCGAAAAAGACCTGTTTGAAAACCCGTTTTTCCGTTTGGAATTTCAAACGAAAGACTGGCTTCGCGCACGTCGGGCAGGAGCGTCATTTCTTTGCGGATGGTTTCCATTTTTTCAACGCCCTTCACCGACCAGTCGCGCGGAACGGGTGCCCAAACGATGGATTCTTTGGAATAACCCAAGTCTTTTTCGAAGAAATAGTTGACTTGGCGGGCAATGACAACGGCCGACCCAAACACAAACAGCGCAATGGCAAACTGCCCCGTCATTAACGAATAGCGAAAAATGCTTTTTTCCTTGATGGTCTTTAATTTTCCCTTCATCGAATCAATGGACGGCAACGCCGACAGCACGAAGGCGGGGTATGTCCCGGCGGTCAGCCCAACCAAAACGCCCAAAATTGCCGCGCTGCCCACAAACAGTGGAAGGGCGCTAAAGATGGAGCGAAGTTCTTTGCCAAGAATTTCTGAAAAAAACGACCTTGTAGCTTCGTATAAAACCAACGAGCAAAGCGTGCTGAAAGAAGCAATGAGAATGGATTCGGTCAGAAATTGCCCAATCACTTGCCCTTTTTTGCTGCCTAACACTTTCCGAACGCCGATTTCTTTTAGTCGGCTCGAAGAACTGCCGATGGAAATATTGACAAAGTTAACCACCGCCATAAACACAATAAACAGAGCCACTAGGCTGAGTGTAAGGAGGGTTTTGTTGATTAAGCCATTATTGCTTTCAAGGTGGAGAGAGCTCAAGGGTTTGAGCATTACTTCAAGGTTATCTTTGGTCTGTGCGGAAGCATGGGTTGAGATGAGTTGGGCAATGGGTTTTTGCAAATCAACGGGGCGTATGCCCTTTTTCAGCTCTATATAATTGACCACATAGGCGTTGTCCCACACCGTCATGGCGGCATCACGGCCAAAAAATGCCAGACTGCTCATCGGCAGCAACACAGGAATGTCGGTACTCACATAATGGGTGATGGAGTTGAAAGCAATTGGGGCAAGTACGGCCGTAACCATAAAATTCTTACGTTCTCTCGTAAAAGACTCGATTTGAATGGTTTGGCCGATAACATCCGTTTTGCCGAAGTACTTAAGAGCCATCTTGTCTGATAGTACGACCGAGTAGGGCTGTTTTAGTGCCGTGCGAGCATCTCCGTGCAGGAGCGGAAACCCGTACATGGTCAGTAGCGTAGAATCGCCGATTTGAACATCTTCCCTGAAATGTTTGTCGCCTTTGGAAATTGTAGTGGAAACCCCGTCGAAACGATAATAATTTTCGATCAGATTAGGGTATTGTTCTTTTAATGTTTTGGCCAAAGGTGCTAAGGAAGTAATCTCTATACCCATGTTGGGTTGCTTCCACTTGCTTTGGATAACGTACTGATGGTCAATGTTTCGTAAATCGGCATTGACGTGCCATTCGTCCCATACGTAGCTTCCAATCAGCAATGTAAACGTCAGCCCCACCGATAGTCCCAAAATGTTGATGAGAGTGTAAATTTTGTTTTTGCGCAGGTGGCGCCAACCGATTTTGAAGTAGTTTTGGAGCATGGTTTTGTACGTTTAAAATGGCCTTGCAAGGTACGTACAAAACATTTTTGGGGTTTGTTAAAAAACCTTAATTGTAGGGGCGGGCTTTACGTCCGTCCTGTTGTTTACAGGATGGGCAGACGTAAAACCGGGCAGACGTAAAGCGGGTCTGCCCCTACATTGACGGGGGTAATTACTTTTTACACTCGCCCTTTGAAACAATGGCAATCCCTACCCGGCCTGCTTCGCAAGAGTTTCCGTAAGTTTTGCCGTTACATCCACATACAGGATCGTAAAGGGTATAACAGGCCATTCCGTTGTCTGGTTTTTCCACACATTCACCGGCTACTTCTTCTTTCTGACAGCCCGCCAAGGCCGCAATCAAAACGGCAGCAAATACTTTTTTCATGGGATTTTGGAATTATTTGAATCTATGTCATTGGCGTGTTAGGCGTATTTCTGAAATCTCAATTTCGTCCATTTCGTTGGTTTTTCCCCAGCCGCATTTGACGGTTTGTTTTTTGCCCGTAAGTGTGTATTTCATTTCTACATCAACCGAATACACCCCGTACTGGGTCGTGGCGGCCTGAATGATGGAATTTACTTTTTCCTTCGACGAATCGCTCGGTAAGTAAGATACCATTTCATCCTTTAGGTCAACCGTAAAATGCCAGTCGCAGCCATCAACCGCCAGCGCGTTCACCAGTTTAGCCTTGGTAGTTGTCGTTGCCTGAGGCTGAACTTTGGAGCAAGAGCTAAAAATGACTGTCAGTAGTAAAATATTGAGAAAAGTAATCGGTTTCATGTTCGCTGTTTTTTAGCTAAGACGAAATTGGAGAATAAAAAGTTGTAATCCGAAGAAAGAAAGCCAATAATGGATAATTTGCCCTAAAAAAAATCCAAGCCTGACTTCTGAGAAATCACGACTTGGAATGGGTATAATTTATCTTCAGCCTTGCCCTTATTCCGAGCGTAATGAAGTGGTGGGATTGGTCAGTGCCGCGCGAATGGCTTGAAAACTAACGGTAAAAAAGGCAATCGCAATGGCAATAAGGGCCGTGAGGGCAAACACCCACCACTGAATTGGGGTGCGGTAAGCAAAATCAGATAACCACTGATTCATAAGCCACCACGCCGCCGGCGACGCAATGAGAATGGCAACGCCGACCATTTTGAGAAAATCAAACGACAATAGCGCCATAATACTCATGACCGACGCCCCCAGAACTTTGCGCACGCCGATTTCTTTGGTGCGTTGCGAGATCACCATGATGGCAATGGCAAACAGCCCCAAGCAAGATAAGATAATGGCCAAAGTGGCAGCGCTGAAAAATATCTGTGAGATGCGCTCTTCTTTTTGGTATTGTTTGTTGGTGTTTTCATCCAAAAATGAACCCAAAAATTGGGATTTGGGAGCCACTTCATTGTAGGTTTTCTTCAATAATGCAATTGTTTCGTCGGTGTGGTCGGGGGCAATTTTGACGAAAATATAATTGATGGGAAAACCATTCATAAAAAAGGAAACGGCTTCAATTTCGCGGTGTAGCGATTCAAAATGAAAGTCTCTGACCACGCCGATGACTTTGTGTTTTTCTTCGGTATTGAGCGTCACCCCAATCGGATTTTTTACGCCCAATTGTTTGGCCATTGTCTCATTGATAACGGCGGCGCCTGCGGTATCGGTGGCAAATGTTTCCGAAAAATCCCGTCCATCAATCAGCTTCAAGTCGAGGGTTTTTACGTATTCATAATCTGCCGTCCGCATGTTGGTTTTAATGCTTTTGCCATTTTGTTCAAAACTCAAGACCGACTTAGAAAAAGAGCCGTCTTGTCCGCGCCCGAGATTGACATCTGAGCCCGTCATGCTCAAGATGCGCGGCTGATTGGCCAAGCGAGTGCGAAAATGTTGCAAAAGACGTTTGCCTGAGATTTCATGACCAATCGGAATGCTGTATACTTGGGTAGTGTTAAATCCTAACGGTTTGGAACGCAGGTACTTGATTTGGGTCCAGACAATCATCGTACAAGCAATCAGCAAGACTGACATCGTAAACTGGAAGATAATGAGCATATTGCGAATCCCGCCCGAACTGCCGCTTACTTTAATTTTCCCTTTCAATACCTCAACCGTATTAAACCGCGTCACGGCCCAAGCGGGATATCCGCCTGCAATCAGCGTAATGAGTACAAAACACAAGAAAATAATACCGACTAAAGCGGGCGTCTTGAGCATTTCGAGAGAGAGCGTTGTGCGGAAAATGGCGTTGTATTGGGGGATAAATACATAGGCCAAGACGATTCCTGTCCCAAAAGCGGCCACGCAAATCAGAAAAGCCTCTCCCCAAAACTGCCCCACAATTTGAGACTTAAACGCCCCGAGTGCTTTGCGCATTCCTACTTCTTTGGCGCGCGTAAACGATTTAGCAATGGATAAGTTAATAAAATTGATGGCCGCAATCAGCAAAATCACGATACCAACAATGAGAAGCGTATAGGGATATATTTTGTTAATGGCTTGTCCGCGCCCTCCTACTTTGGTGTCAAAATGGCTATCGGCCAATCCCATAATTCTGGTGCTAATGATTTCGCCTCGGGCATCGGGTTTAGCTCCTTCTTTTTTCAGCTGCTCAATGTTGCCTTTGTAATATTTGGCTGTGAAAGGTTTCAGGCGATTTTCAAAAGCTTCTAGCGATGTTTTTTCGTCAAGTTTAAGATAAAGTGCGTGTTGAACGTTGTCCCACCGGTCTTTATTGAAATTATAATCACTGACGTTTTCGATACGAACCAGAATTTCATTGTCAATGCTGGTATTTTCTGGGCCTTTTTCCAGAATACCCGTCACCAAAAATGATTGCTCTTTGTTGTCATGATTGATGGTGAGGGTTTTTCCCATCGGGTCTTGGTCTCCAAAAATATTCTTGGCGATGTCTTCGCGCAACACTACATTGCTTAAATCCTTCAGTGCAGTATTGGGGTCGCCTTTCAACAATTTGTACCCAAAAACCTGAAAGTATTCGGGGTCGGTGAAGATAATCCCTTCATTGATAAGCTTGTCACTTTTCAGCAATTGCGCATTTCCAGTCAGGATGCGGGCCGCTAGTTTCACTTCTGGGTATTCTGCTTTCAGGGCAGCGCGCATGGGTAGAGGCATGTTGTTGCCGTATTGTTCACCCTGTGGCTCGATTACTTTCTGGTAAACGCGGTATACAGCGCCATTTTCCTCGTGAAATTGGTCAAAAGTCAATAATCCGAATGCCGTCAAAAGCAATAGGGTACTGATGCCGAATGCTACCGAAAGGCCTATCAGATTAATAAAGAGGTAGGTCTTGTTTTTCCACAAGTTGCGGAAAGCGATTTTGAGATAATTGCGTATCATGGTTGTTAGAAAAAAACAAAAAATTCGTAGGAGCAGGCCTTGCGTCTGCCCATTTGTATGTTTGTTGGCGTTCTGGGCAGACGTAAATGCCCCTACGTGGGTTAATTTACCCCCGTCAAAATTTGTCGTTGTTTGATTAAATCTTCTTTTTTTACGAATGTAATAGGTACGAATTCATCCGTCGGTGCGCCGATGTAGTAGAGCGTCCAGTCTTGGTCATACTTAGAAAGAATATGGCGAAGACAATCGGCCCGGTCAACGGTCGGGATACCGCAATCCTCCCAGTAAAAAAGCTCTACACGGTAGTGAAGTACCTGTTTTTGGCCATTGATGGTGACTTCGATTTCGATGTCCTGCTTCCCCAATTGGGTCGGAATTGGAATTGCAATATGTGCCATGTGTTTAAAGGTTTAGTAAAGAGTATAAAAAAGGAGATAACAGCAAAGTCTCTTTTTTTCGAACAAACGTAATCGGAATGAACTGCTCCGTGGGCGAACCCATATAATAAAGTGTCCAATCTTTGTCATACTCAGAAAGGATATGGCGTAGGCATTCCGCGCGGTCAATGGTTGGCTTACCACACTCATTCCAATAAAATAACTCAACGCGGTAGTGCAGCGCTTGCCGTTGACCATTGATGGAAACCTCTACTTCAATGTCCTGTTTTCCGAGTTGAGAAGGAATTGGAATCGCAATGTGTGCCATACGTTTGAATATAATAGGGATTTTAAAATGGCTGTTTTTACAATAGCTCAAACCTTATACCAAACATTAAATAAGTATTTTAGGGGTGGTGAAGCATGAAGTAATTGTCCGAATATGGACAGTATTTGTTCGTTGATGGACAGCGGACAAACACTGTAAATTGAATAGGAGTGAGAATTAATCGTTTAATTATTCTGAACGGAGTGCTTTGACGGGATTGGCAATGGCCGAGCGGTACGTTTGAAGACCGATGGTTAGCCCCCCAATAAAAAACAATAGCGCAAGGCAAGGGCCAAAGGTCTCGATGCCGATAGAAACATGGTACGAGAAATTGAGTAAGATAGCCATGCCTGCCAGGTACCCCAACGGAATAGCAATTGCCGAAGCAATGAGCAGCAACCGAACAAAATCCCAGGATAGGCTCCAAATAATTTGGTGAACGGCGGCCCCCATTACTTTCCGGATGCCCACTTCTTTGGTGCGGGTTTCGGTGTTGTAGGTCACCATTCCTAATAACCCCATGCAGGCAATGGAAAACGCAATGGCCGTCAAAACGCCCAGAAAATTATTATCATCGTCGTGAGAGTGGCGTTCTAGAAGGTAATCGTCGTACCACTGCCCAGCAAACGGTTCGTAAGGATATAGTTGTTTCCAGACTTTTTCAATGGCGGCAACGGTGCCCGCAGAGGAGCCGGTTGTCACTTTTACGTTTAGGTACTGAAATTTTTCAGGTTGATACTGAAAAATTAACGGTTTAAGAGCCCACACAAAACTGGCGTAATTGAAATTCTGGACCACACCCGCCACACTGACCTCGCGGTTGTTGCTCAATACAATTGTTTTGCCAATGGCCTCTTTGGCCGTTCCTAACCCGAAGCCCTTGAGCGCTTCTTCGTTGATAATGACCCGATTCTTGGAGGCGTCGATGGGCCTAAAATTCTGCCCTGCCAGTAGTTTTAACCCCAAAGCGGGTACTAATTGATGGTTGATAGAGAAATAATCAATCAGGGTTGAATCGTTTTTGTCGTGTTGGCGATACGCCCATTGGGTATTTGGGTGCGAGCCAAATAAATCGGATGTGGCCGCTACCTGCGTAACGCCCGCTTGCTGATGAAGGGCATTTACTAGTTTATCAGCAACTTGGCTAGGCAGAATGGGTATCGTCAAAACTTGTTCGCGCACAAAACCGTAATCGCCTTCTGCCATGTAGGTTTGTTGACGATCTAGTACATATAGGGTAATCATGGCTAACAACGACACCGCAAATTGCACCACAATCAGCGATTTTCGCAACGAAATCCCACGAATAACCTTCAGACCCGTGTGGCTGCGCAGTACTTGAGCTGGTTCAAAATTGGAAAGAATACGGGCAGGAACCAATCCTGCCAACAGGCCCGCTACAATGCTAAAAACCACAAACAGCAGGCCCGTTTCCCAGCCCCATTTCACGCCACCGATGAGCCAACGCTGCACAAATCCCATCGGCTCTATCATTTTCAGCCCCACAAACGCCAAAGCTAATCCCAACAAAGACAAAATCACCGACTCGGCCATAAACTGCGCCATTACCTGCCAGCGTAGCCCGCCAACCACTTTTCGAATACCTACTTCCCGCGCCCGGCTCAGCGCACGAGCTAACGTGAGGTTGATGTAGTTGAAAACGGCTAGTAAGAGGGTAAGTAAACCGACCCCCATTTCCGTGGCCAATTTGCCGTATGTCGGTTCGTAGGTGCCGCGCATCAACTCCTCATATGAGGGCGCAAGGTCCGATAGCGCCTGAGGGCGAAAGTGGTAGGAGTTGATTTTAGTATTTTGAATAATTTTGGTCGTACGGGCCGCTACCGATGCCAGACTTTTCTCGAATGTCTTCTGCGTTATACCTGGCTTGAGCAGAATGTATGTATAACCTTCCTGGTGGTTTTTCCAGTCGGTGAGGGCTTCACTTTTCAGGCTTTGGGCCGAAAGTAGCAGGTCAAACCTCTGGTGCGATCTTCCGGGCGTGGTGTTGTCAATGATGCCAGTCACGGTAAATGCCCCCGCTCCCTCATATTGAATTACTTTCCCGATTGGGTTGGCTTTGCCGAAAAACTTCTCGGACATACTCTTAGTAATGACCGCCGTGTGAGGCGCAGTCGCGGCGGTTCCTGAAATAATCGGGTAGCCAAAAATGCTGAAAAAATCAGCATCCACCCAAAAGGTCAAGGGTTGGAGGCGTTTGCGGCCGTCGTCAAACTCGCCATAAGCGCGTATAAAATGCGTGGCACCTTCCACGAAGTCATAGTCTTTTTTTAGTACATCGGCTAGTGGCAGCGGTGCTGTGGCAAAAGCCATGCGGTCGTTGTTTTTGCTAACTACATCCGTCAACAACCGATACGTGCGCTCGGGGTGTGGATGAAAATTGTCGTAATCGAAGGAGCCTTTGATATCAATCAGTGCCAATAGGCAAATCATCATTCCCGATGCCAGCCCCAAAATGTTGATAAATGAAAATAGCGTGTATTTTCGAAGATTACGAAAGGCGATTTTGAAGTAGTTGTAGAGCATATCAGATACCTGCCAAATGAACTTTGCCTGATTAATTATTTTATTCTTTCAAACCTCGTACCAAGAAATTAATGACTTGATTGCCAGTGTTATAATAAATAAGAAGAGCGTTTGTTTGTCCGATTTTGGACATGTGTGTGCGGTTATGGACACCCGTATGTGGACGCGTTAAAGCTACCGAAGTATCAATTCGACGCGGCGGTTTTGGGCACGCTCGGTTTCATTGGCGTTGGACGTGAGCGGCCGCGTGCCGCCGTAGCCTTTGGCCGTAATTCGCTCTTCTACAATTCCTTTTTCAATGATGTAATGACGAACTACCTTGGCGCGATTTTCAGACAGCGCTAGGTTGAGGCGTGGGTCGCCGACGTTATCGGTGTGGCCGACGATTTCTACCGTCAGGCTGGGATTCTTTCTCAAATAGTCGGCCAATTTATCCAATTCTGGATAAGAACTTGGGAGTAGATTGTAGCTACTTTGCTCAAACGTAACGTGGTTCAAAACCATAGGTTGCCCTTTTTCGGGCGGGAAACCCACGCTCTCAACAACGGCTTTGGGTAGCTCAGGGGTTTTGACGGGGGGCGTAATGACCTCTCTTTTTAAGGGCAAAGACGTAGGTTGTTTGGAGGTTTTAGGGCCTGGTTTTAGCGTTGATTTTACCACAATAGGGGCCAAATCTGTTTCTGATTTATCGGGGACGACAACGGTTTGGGGAATCGATACTCCCGCCTTGTACAAAAAATTGGTTTGGATAGGTTGGGGGGTTATTGCATTGGGCATTTGCCAATAAATCTGCACTTCGCCCTCTAGCATTGCATTGAAGTACTCGATTTTTAAGTCATAGAATTTTCCTCCTTCAAGTTTTACATTTCCCCGAAAACTGCCCGAATCGTGCAAGCCCCAAGCGTCCATGATTAGTTTGCCGCCAACCCAGATTCGAACGCCATCGTCTACTTTGGCCGAAAATTGATACACTCCCGTGGTGGGAGGATGTAGTTTACCCGTCCACCTTACTGAATAGTAGCTGTTGTCCATATTAGGCCCTGGATTGCTCCCACGCCACGAAAAATTAATGTGAGGATCGACGCGGGTAAATACCTTGCGTTCAAAATTTTGGCCATTGAAGTACTCTCCTTGCAAGCCATGCTGCGCTCGTAACTGCATTGCTATCAAGGCAATGCTTAAAACTATTATCGTTTTCATGCTGTTTTTTTAAAGGCTGCGTGTCGTTGTGACTAAACGAAAATAACACAACTTTCAGAAATGACGAAACGAGAAATGATGAGCGGTAAGGCAACCAACAAATTACCAAACTTTAAATCTGGCTTCCTTTAATCGAGCAATTCTCTAGCATCTTCGCCGCCGCGTTGAGCGTGATGAAGCAACGAAAATACGTATGCCCCTCTAGAGGGAATGCGTTGTTAGGTGATGAGTTGGGCGGTTATTCTGATTTTAATGACTTCACGGGATTCATCAAGGCGGCTTTGATGGCCTGAAAACTAACGGTCAATAGGGAAATAACTACCGCTAAAACTCCCGCAAGGAGAAACATCCACCACGAGATTTCGATGCGGTACGCAAACTCCGTCAGCCACTGGCGCATGGCAAAATAAGCGATCGGTGAAGCAATGACGACCGCAATAACGACCAACACCAGAAACTCCCCTGAGAGTAAACTCACAATATTTGGGACACTCGCTCCCAATACCTTGCGGATACCGATTTCTTTGGTGCGTTGTTCGGCCATGTACGTTACCAGCCCAAAAAGCCCCAAACAGGCAATTAAAATGGTAAGAATAGCAAAGCTAAGAGCCACCTTGCCCACGCGCTGCTCGGCGCGGTACATTTGGTCAAATGATTGGTCTAAAAATTGGTAGCTGAAGGGCATATCGGGGGCCATTTTTTTCCATTTGGCCTCCACTTTACTTACCAATTCTGGTACATTATTGGTGTTGATTTTGAAGGCCGCCGACCAATTGTTGTTGCCCAAACGCATACACAAAGGCCCGACCGTTTGTCGGAGCGATTCGTAATGGAAGTTTTTCACTACCCCAACGATTTCATACACCATGTCTAGACCCACAGACGGGCCGCTTGAAGTATAGATTTTTTTGCCGATGGGATTGTCGTAGCCTAGTAGTTTGGCGGTGGTTTCGTTGATAATCATGGCAGAAGAATCAGAACCAAAGGATTTTGAGAAGTTTCGGCCTTTGATGATTTCCATGCCTAGCGTAGGTACGTAATCATAATCTACCCTCCAAACCTGCATATTAAAGCCGTTTTTCATGTCCATCACTGCCTCTTTAGAAAACGTGTTATCGTTGCGAGAAGAGCCCGAAACGGGTAAAAACCCCGCGAACGAAGCACTTTTTACGCCTGCTATTTGCGCTATTTCATTTTTGAAGACTTCAGCGTTGGTAGTCAAGGCGCCTGTGCCATTGATGATGAGTACTTGGTCTTTATCAAAGCCCAGTTTTTTGGTTTGAATAAAGTTAAGTTGTTGGTAGACAATAATGGTCCCGATGACCAAAACCATTGATGTTACAAACTGAAACGTAACGAGCAAATTGCGGAGATTGCTGCGCTTAAAACCCGCATTGAGTTTTCCTTTCAGAACCTCAATGGGCCGAAACGAGGACAGGAAAAAGGCTGGATAATAACCTGCCAAAAGCCCCACCACAAAAGGCAACAGAAGCAAAAAGGACAAAAGACTCGGTTGAAGTAGGGAGAAAACCGAAAAAGTCTTGGCCGAAATATCGTTGAAATAAGGCAGTAATATAAACGTCATAAGCAGGGCGAAGACAAACGCCAAGTAACTCGTCAGGGTGGATTCGGCAATGAACTGACCAATCAGTGTTTGTCGTTCGGTACCCAGCACTTTTCGGATACCTACTTCTTTGGCGCGATTGGAGGAGCGGGCGGTACTCAAATTCATAAAATTGATGCAGGCAATGAGCAACAAAAACAACGCCACTGCCGAGAAAATGTACACGTATTGAATATTGCCGTTTACGCCCAGTTCGGCCGTTAGATCTGAATGTAAGTGAATATCGGTTAGCGGCATTAGGTTGTATTCCAGTTTGTTGCCTGCTTTTTTGAATTCATCCATCGTCTCGACCTGCATAAATTGCTTGGCCTGCGGGAGGATATACCGTACCACATATTCATCAAATTTTTTCTCAAAAGCCTTATAATCGGTGCCTTCCCGGAGCAAAAGGTAGGTTTGGAAATTGTGACTTAGATAACTCCCAAACTGATAATCAGCATTGTCCATCGAGAAAATAAAGTCAAAGTGGAAATGTGAATTAACGGGAATATCCTTAATGACCGCCGTGATATTATACATCGTTTTATCTTCCAGACCTACCTCAATGGATTTTCCGACGACATTGGTGGTACCAAAATACTTACGGGCGGCGCTTTCGCTGATGACGGCGGTATTGGGGTTGTCGAGCGCTGTTTTGGTATTTCCTGCGATGGCGGGCAGCGTAAACACATCAAACAACGTCGAGTCGGCGTAGGCTACACGTTCTTCCACAATGTACTCATTGCCCTTTTTGATGTGTCTTGAGCCGCTCGACGCATAAAAACGGACGAACTGTTCTACCTGCGGGTAGTCTTTTTTGAGTGTTGCGCCCATCGGGTCGGAGGTGACGGCGAGGTTTAAATCAGTGCCCCCAAAACGGATACTGGAGTGAATGCGGTAGATTCGGTCAGCTTTTTCATGAAAACGGTCGTAGCTGATTTCATCTGTCACATAGAGTGCAATCAGCATAAAACAGCACAGACCAATGGCCAAACCCGCAATGTTGATGAATGAGAAAGTCTTGTTTTTCATCAAGTTTCTCCACGCGATTTTGAAATAGTTTGTCAGCATGATTTTAGGTTTTCAATATAAGATGAATGGCCTGCCTTAGTGGTTACACTTACACTATTCCGATTTCAATGATTTTACTGGATTCATCAGCGCGGCTTTGATACTTTGAAAACTTACTGTGAGCAAGGCAATGGCAATTGCCGCGATTCCTGCCAATACAAATATCCACGCGCTGATTTCGATGCGGTAGGCAAAATCCTGCAACCATTGATTCATACCCCAGTAGCCCAATGGAAACGCCACGACGCAAGCAATGACAATCAGTTTCAGAAAATCTTTGGATAATAAACCGATTATTTGTCCTACGTTGGCACCCAATACTTTGCGCACGCCAATTTCTTTGGTGCGCTGTTCGGCGGTGAAGGTAGCTAAGCCAAATAAGCCCAAGCAGGCAATAAAAATGGTTAACCCTGCAAACAGGCTCAGTATGGTGCCTGTTTTCTGTTCGGAAATGTAGGTTTTTGCGAAAAGCTCGTCCATAAATGCGTACTCAAACGGCTCATCCACCCCAAACGCCGCCCAACGGGTTTTCATAGCGCTCAATAACCCAGATACGTCGCGGGTTTTCACTTTTATGATGAGTCCTCCGTTGTTTTCCAGCACCATCAGCAGAGGGGAAATTGTTTCGTGGAGTGATTTAAAGTGAAAATCTTGCACAACGCCGATGACTTTATAGACTTTTTTGAAACCGATTTGACACGTAATTCTGTGTCCCACGGCGTTGGTGCCCCAGCCAAAGGCTTTTGCGGCGGCTTCGTTGATGATGATTCCCGCCGAGTCGGAAGCAAACTCTTTGGTGAAGTTACGGCCTTCAACGATTTTCATGCCCAACGTGGGAATGTATTGGTCGTCAATGCCGTATTGCAGGGTTCGCATGAGTTGTGCTTCGTTGTCTTCAGGATATACTAGTGAATTGTTGGAGTTGGTGGGTCCAGCGGGCCGATACGGCGAGGCTGTAATATTTACCACTCGCGAATCTTTTAAGAGTTCTTCTCGTAAAACAGCTTCGTTTTTGCCCAACGCCCACGAGTTTTGCAACACTAGCAATTGGTCTTTATCGTAGCCGAGTTTTTTGTTTTGAATGTATGAAAGTTGTTGGTAAACCACTGTGGCACCCACAATCAGGCAAATCGAAATGCAAAACTGAAATACCACCAAACCGCTACGCAGGCCAATGGTTTTTTTGCTACCTGTAAACTGGCCTTTTAACACCGCAACGGGCTTAAAAGAAGAAAGAAAAAAGGCTGGGTAGCTCCCCGCCAAAACGCCGACCACCAGACCAAAAGCCAGCAGTCCTGCCAATGTGAGCGGATTGGCCATGAAGTCAAGGTGTAGGTTTTTACCAGACAAATCGTTGAAAACAGGCAACGCCACTTGCACTAAAAGCATCGACAGTACGACTGCAAACAACGTAAGTAAGATGGATTCTAACAGGAATTGGCGTACTAACTCAAGTTTAACGGAGCCTAATACCTTCCGAACCCCCACTTCACGAGCGCGTTTGGAAGCCCCCGCCGTAGCCAAATTCATGAAGTTGATGCAGGCAATAAGCAGCATAAACAGCGCAATAGCCCCAAAAATATACACGTATTTTATATCCCCACTTGCCTCCAACTCATTGGTGCC
>JAIXPV010000039.1 GCA_027486105.1 Runella sp.
AACGGCTTGGCTAGGGCCTGCCACCTCGTTTTGTGCTTCTGCAAACATTAATAAAACATCAGCGTAGCGAAATACCATGTAATTCAATTCTGACTGCCCTTCGGCGATGGTAGCCCGGTCTTCATTGTCTTTATAAACGGTATATTTTTTTTGTCCAATACCCGTAAAACCAAAAGTATTGGCAAGTACCGTCTTGGCTCTAAAAGAAGTGCCAGGTAGTATATTGGTTTGACTCAGTCGGGGGTCGCGGTTGTCGTATGGCTTTTTTGAATCAAATAGCTTTGATTGAGACGCTGGCAAACCATCGGTCATGTAATAATCATTGAGCAAATCGGGTAGGGGAGCTATCGAATTGAAATCTGTAAAGGTGATGTCCATTGAATGGGTAAACTCGGGATTTTTGAACTGTACATCAAAAATTACTTCTGTATTCCCTTCTTTGTCGAGTTGAAATAACTCACGATAATCGGGAAAAAGGGTATATGACTTGCCATCAATGATTTGTTTGGCCGCCGCCGCTGCCCCCTGAAAATCACCTTTATAGAGCATTGTACGGGCTTTTAGAGCCAATGCAGCCCCTTTGGAGGTATGTCCTTTGGTGGTGCCAAGTTGGGGTAAGTCAACTATGGCTTCATCACAGTCTTTGATGATTTGTGCATATACCTCGTCGGCTTTATTTCGGGGCAATGTTCCCTGTTTTTCTAAATTGGGCGTTTCTAAAATCAAAGGAACTCCTCCATAGTATACCCAAAGGTTATGATAAAACAAAGCCCTTAGGAATTTTGCTTCGGCAGCGTATCTTTTTTTCGTGGTTTCATCCATCGCGATTCTACCGATATTATCCAATAACGTATTGGCCCGCCCGATACCAGTATAACAGGCACCCCATTTGGCATTTATAATACCATTATTGGCAGCATCATGAATACCTTGCGCAATAAAACCACCTCCGCCAGTATTGTTGTAAGTGAAAGCATTGGGCGTAGCCGCTTCCATCGCAATCATGGCTACCCCCCCGTAGATGTTAGCGTTTAGAAGTGCATTGTAAGTGCCTACGAGAGCAGCCTCAGCGTGTTGGCGGGTTTTCCAAAAATCCACTTGGATGAGCCTATCAGATGGTGAAACATCTAAAAAATCGGAACAACTGCTCAAAGTTATAGTGAGAGCTAAAATTATGTATTTTCTCATGTTGTGTTTCGTTTATGATTTAAAAAGTAACACTTAGACCTCCAGTTACCACCTTTGCAATGGGGTAGGCAATGATATTCTCATTTGCGGCACTTCTTTCTGGATCACCTAGGGTAAAATCTGCAAATGTTAGTAGGTTTTGGCCGTTTACAAAAGCTCTCAACCTGCTTATTCCCAGTTTTTTAGTGAGTTTTTCAGGAATGGTATAGCCTAATTGGATATTTTTCAATCGTAGGTAAGATGCGTCTCTCATCCAAAAATCAGATACTTGGAAGTTTTGCGGATACCCATTGGCCGTAGTTAATCGAGGGTATTTTGCATTGGGATTATTGACCGTCCACGATTCTGTCAGGAATTCTTTAGTTACGCCTGCCCCGTTGCGGTACGGGAATCCTAAGTTGGCATTGACGTAGTTTTGAAGCCCTTGTACCCCTTGAAAGAAGGCAGAAAAATCAATGCCTTTATAGTCGGCACCAAATGTAAAACTGTAGGTGTATTTGGGTATGGTATTGCCGATGATTTCGCGGTCGTTGTTATCCACTCTATTATCACCATTCACATCCACGTAGCGAATATCGCCCGGCAAAGTGACCGTATTTTGAAAAGGGGCCGCTTTGATTTCGTCGGTATTTTGGAAGTAACCCATACTCCGCAAACCAAAATATGAATCAATCGGATATCCTTCAAAGATAACCCGGTTTCCATTGAATATTTGTTGACCTCCAGTGTTCAGAACATTGTTGGACAGTTGTAATAAGTTGCCACCAAGGTTATAATTGAGTTTGCCTATTTTATCACGCCAATTGAGGGTAAACTCAATGCCTTTATTCTGAACTTCTCCTATATTTCGTACTGGTCCGGTTAGGTTTCCGACTTGCTGTGGAATATTTACCTGGCGCAAAATCCCCGAGGTGATTTTATTAAACCAGTCAAACTCGCCCGTTAAACGTTGATTAAAAAAACCAAAATCAAGGCCAATATCCGTCATGGTGGTCGTTTCCCAGGTTAAATTTTGCTCGGCAATCTGCGTTACACCCCCGCCACTCACTACGGTATTATTGTAATTGTAATTGATTCCAGACGTGACGGCTTCTATGAAGCCAAACAATTGTTGCGGCTGACTGCCCAATTGCCCCCAAGAAGCCCGTAATTTGAGATTGGAAATAGGTTTTGCATTTTTCATGAACTCCTCTTCATTGATACGCCATCCTGCCGAAATGGAGGGAAAAAAGCCCCAACGCTTATCTGGCGCAAAGCGCGACGAGCCATCGTAACGGAAGTTGGTTTCTAACAAATATTTATCATTGAAGACATAATTGACCCGACCAAAGTAAGACATAAGTCGCGATTGGGTGGAGTTGCCGCCCACTACGGGGTTGGCACTGCCTGCGTTGAGCTCCGAGATTTCGTTGGCAAAATATCCCTGATTTCCCGCATTAAAGCTACCATTTTTAAACATTTCTAAGCTAAATCCTCCCAATGCGGAGAGTTCACTCTTGCCAATGGTTTTGCTCCAATTGATGGTATGAAAATTGGTTAAACTCAGGGCTTCGGCCAAACTCTGCCTTACACCCCGCACCGGAATGTTGCCCATCGGGGCTATTACCCCTGTTTTTGGGTGTTTGAGGTCAATGACTGGATTGTTGAACTTCTCTATGTCATAACCAAAATTGGGGGCAATCGTCACTTTGTAGCGTAGGTGTTTTGTCAATTGCGCCTCGGCAAAGAAATTGAAAATGGCGCTGAAATTGGTGTTTTTGCGAAAACCCTCAAATGCCAACGCATAAGGATTCCGATAAAAATTATGGCCTGGTACACGAATCCACTGGTCGGCGTAGCTTCCATCGGCCAAAAGTGGCACTTGCATTGGTAAGCCTCTATAAATGAGACCCATTAATCCGCCTTCGCCGTTGCCTTCATCGGCGGTATAGGCCGACTCGCGATAGTCCCAAAAATTGGCGATGATGTTGCCGCCTATTTTCAACCACTTTGTTACATCGGAGGCGATGTTGGTATTGATAGAATAGCGTTTTGCGCCCGACCCCAAAAGGATGCCGTCTTGGTTGAGATAACCCAGCGACAAAGCAAAGGTTGTACGGTCGTTGCCCCCCGAAAAGCGAAGATTATGCTCCTGCTGAGCTGCTTTCCGAAACATAACATCAAACCAATTTGTGTTGGCATAAATGTACGGGTCAGTCCCTGATTTGTATTCATCAATGATTGCCTGCGAATATTCTATGGGGCTACCCTGATTTTGTAATGCCAAGTTTTTGCCTTCCATGTATTGTACAGCATCAGAGACGGCATCCGGGAAGGTAGTGGCCTCTTGGTAGCCAGCGTACATGTTGTAGTCCACTTTAAATTTCCCTTTTTCGCCACCTCTGGTTTTTACCAATACTACTCCGTTGGCGGCTCTATTGCCGTAGATAGCTGAAGAAGCTGCATCTTTAAGCACCGTAATGCTTTCAATATCAGCAGGATTGATGTCTCTCAGATTGTATTCCACCCCATCTACGAGAATGAGTGGGTTATTATTGGTGCCAAACGAGCCAACTCCCCGAATCCGGATAGTTGCGCCATCTGCCCCGGGCCTTCCTTTCGACATGTTAACATATACACCCGAAAGGCCCTGTAAAGCCTGAGAAGAGTTGGTAATGGGGCGGTTTGCCAAAAACTTTTGGTCAATTGAAGCCACTGAGCCTGTTAAATTGGCCTTCTTTTGCGTACCATAACCTAC
>JAIXPV010000722.1 GCA_027486105.1 Runella sp.
AGATGGTGGTTAGCGCTGTCGAGAGAAGTATTGCGGCGCATTTCGCTGCGCACATAATCAAAAGCTCGGTGGCGTACTGAGGTAAACAAAAACGCCCGGTAGGAGGTAGTAACGGTTTGGTACAGATGCTCGGAATGAAACTCGTAAAAAATATCCGAAACGATATCTTCGGCAATGGCTTTTGAGGATACATACCGCACAGCATGGCTGCAAAGCAACGGATAATAATACTGAAAAAGCAGCGCTATGCCCGCGTCGGCATTGGTCTCAAACGCCTTTCGGATCATCTGCTCTGGATCGAGCACGGCCTGTTTAGCCGACGATTCCCCCGAGTCGCTCCTCCTGAAAAGCGGTTGTGACTTATCTTCCTCTTCTTGCATATCCTGCCTGAACGGTCTCATTGTCTATATAAAGATAAGTTTTTTCTTGGAAATGTATAATTTAGTCTTTGTTTTAAGATAGACGTTTTGCACCCCAAAAAACACTTAGTGGGTCGGAAGATTTTTTTCAACAATTTTTTGAATGATTATAAAAACGCCGCACTTTCTATCTTTCCCGCGCCTTCAAAGCTAATGACTACCCCAACTATTTTACCCAAATTCTCAATGGCGGGAGCGGTAAAAATAGATTTGTCGTTTAAGAATACAGTAAACACTTTGTCGGAAACAGTACATTTCAGGCGCTGCGCCTTGGAAAAATCACAGCCAAAAGCCGACAGATCACGGTCCTTGCCGCTGACATTTGTACCGCCCATAAAAAGAGAAGCATCAGCAGTACAGCCTTTTGAACAAAGCGGCAACCCAATAGCACTCTCAGAGGTGAGGAGTCGGACGCGTACTTTTTGACAAATGGCTTCTTCTTGGGTCGAGGTATTTTGCAGAACGGTTTCAAATGTAAAATTGTCGGCATCGCGGTTCATGTCATTTACCAAATAAAAATGAGTCCATACATCGTTAAAAACAGATTTACCGGTTTTTTCCCGTAAGGTCGCGGCCTTTATTTCCATGCTGCTGCCATTTAGGGCTATTTCTTTGTTACTCAGATACATCGGGAGCGGTGTTTGTTCGATGATTCCTTTCCAGCCCTGAGTTTTGATAAAAACAGGGTGTTCCTGCATGATTTGCTCACCGACCAGCAGCTTGGCCCTGAAATAGCCCGGATAATAATAAATGGACGTGTGTTGGCCTTTGTGCGCCAAAATCCGCTCTCGCCGGCGCGGGTCCCACGATTGCTGAATCGTGACGCTGTCGGTTTTGAGATTGCCGATGCTGTACTCAAACACCACAGAATTGGGTAGTCCATCTGTCACTTTTCGGCTGCTAAACCGCACCTGCGACGTATCGATGGGTGCGTTGAGATAATTGAAAAACAGGACGGCCACCGCCGAAACGGCCACAACTACCATCAATCCAATGAGCAGGGGGCGACGTCTTTTCCATAGCCACAAAGTCGATGATTTAGAAATTTCGTCGGCAGGCCTTTCGTCGGTAGATTTCCTGCTTTCATTGTCGTTATGGCTAAGATTTGATACGCAGAACAGCCGCCAGTTGTCATGACCCAAAAATTGCGCGAGGGCGTTGAGGGTGGTTTGGGTAGGCACAGAATCGTACTTCACCTTTCCCCATACCCGTTTGAGGGTAGTGGCACTGAGGCTGATGCCCGTTTCGTCGGCGATTCGCTCGCTGAGGCGCTCAAAATCTTGCGTCGACCAGTCGACACTGCCGCCCCAATTCAATTTTTTTTCTACCAATGCCCGACAGCGAGCGAGAGCGAGGTCTTTTTCTTCAATAATCATGGCTCTGATAAACAATCGTTTACGTACTTGAATCAACTTGCACCAACTTGAATAGCCTTTGAATGGGCGGTTTCCGTTTGGTTTATGAACTTTGGGTCGTTCTATTTTTCAACACCCTCAATTTCATTTCAGCTATGCAAAAGTATGTAAAAAAATCCCTGTCGCTGCTCAGCGTTTTTGCGGTTTATTTTGTTGGTCTCCAAGTCGTTGCCCAAGACAAAGCCACCCGTCCGAGCCCGCCAGCGCAGGTAGTGCAAAAGGTAGGAAACGCCACCGTAACCGTCAGTTATGGGCAGCCCTCCGTCAAAGGTCGCAAGGTATGGGGGGAGTTGGTGCCCTACGGTCAGGTGTGGCGCGCGGGAGCCAACGAAGCCACCACGTTTGAAGTCGACAAAGACGTCAGCATTGAAGGCCAACCCCTTGCAGCGGGCACATATGGCTTTTTCACCATTCCGAACGAAAAAGAGTGGACGATCATCTTTAACAAAGTGCCTGCTCAATGGGGCGCGTTCAAATACGACGCCGGACAGGATGCCCTGCGGGTAAGTGTAAAGCCAAAAAAATCAGCGACGTTCAACGAAAAACTGCTTTACACTATATCGCCAAAAGGCAACGTGGGTATTTTGTGGGAGAACGTGGAAGTTGATTTTAAAGTGAAGTAAATCAATACAAAAGACGATGAAACTTACAGCCATTTTATTCATCATCGGGTGGTCGCTTCAGGCGACTGCCCAAACATTGATTCCGTTTGACTCGCGCCAATGGACCATCGAGGCCGAACAAAGCAGGGTAGAAGATTTTCAGGGAAAAAAAGCCCTGTTTCTCAAAAAAGGAATGGCATACGCCAAAGAAGTGCAGCTACAGGACGGCATCATCGAATTTGATATTGCTTTTCCGCAAGAACGCGGTTTTACGGGCGTTACTTTTCGGATGCAGGACACCAAAAACTACGAGGAATTTTACCTGCGTCCGCACCAATCTGGCAATCCCGACGCCAACCAATACACCCCCGTTTATGAATCAATATCAAGCTGGCAACTGTACCACGGCGAAGGCTACAGCGTGCCTGTCAAGTACAGATTCAATCAGTGGTTTCATGTCAAACTGGTGATTTCAGGCAGCAGGGGCGAAGTATTCATTGACGACATGAGTAAGGCCGTTCTGCCCATTCCAGTCCTAAAAAGGCCCGTAAAAACGGGTATGTTGGGTATCTATGCCAACGGAAATGTAGGTTCTTATTTTGCCAACTTCACCTATAAGCCGCAATCAAATCTAGTATTAACAAGCACTTTCAAGCCCGAAGCGCAGATGCCACTCCATACCATTGCCGAATGGCAGGTTTCGAGTCCGTTTGCTGGCAACAAGCTGGATAAAATCTACCGATTAACCGACGCCCAAAAAGACAATCTGACGTGGCAAAAACTGCCTGCGGAAACAACCGGTACCGCCGACCTCAGCGCAATCTCAAAATTTGACAAGGAGCACAACACCGTATTTGCAAAAATCGTCATTACTTCTGATAATGAGCAAATTAAAAAACTTCATTTAGGCTTTAGCGACAAAGCCACTGTATATCTCAATGACCAAATCCTGTATTCGGGCCATGATGAATTTCTGTCGCGCGATTACCGGTTTCTGGGCACCATCGGGTATTTTGACGAAGTTTTTCTACCCCTTAAAAAAGGCCGAAATGAACTTTGGATTGCCGTTTCCGAAACCTTTGGCGGCTGGGGCCTGAAGGCAAAAGTGGAGGATTCGGAAGGAATACAAATAGATAAATAAAGACATTCTGTAAGAGAAGTAAATAAAGGGCATTGCTTGACTTTAGCATAGACCGATTTGCTTTCGGCACTTCCCTTTATCCTCTATGAACACTTACTTACAACAGTTTTCGGTATTGATTGCTTTGTTTTTTTCGTTGTTTTCCGCTCGGGCTCAACAGGATACAATCATCCTCAAAAACATCGTCTACGCCGAAGCCGACGGCAAAAAACTGACGTTGGACATTTACCGACTCAAAGAGCCCAAAAACCCTTACTTGATTGTCTGGATCCACGGCGGGGCCTGGCATTCGGGCAACAAGGAAAAGCCGCCGTTGGGGATGCTGACCCACGGCTACGCGTTGGCAAGTGTAGATTTTCGGGCCAGTACCGAAAAAGCGTTTCCGGGGCCCGTTCACGACATCAAAGCGGCCATTCGTTTTTTGAGAGCTAACGCCGTCCAATACGGCTATAAATCAGACAAAATAATCATTTGGGGCGCTTCTTCTGGCGGACATTTGGCGGCCTTGGTCGCCACTACCAACAACAATCCCACCCTTGAAGGGACACTTGGAAACCATACCAATACTTCCTCTTCTGTGCAGGCTTGTATTGATTTTTTTGGTCCTACCAATTTTTTGACCATCCTGAGCCAATCCACCCCGCACGGTCTGAATGTACGTTTGCCAGCCTTGGCCATTCTGTTGGGAAAACCCGTGGAGCAGGTGCCAGAATTGGCGAAACTCGCAAGCCCCGTCTATCAGGTGAGTGCAGGCGACCCGCCCCTTTTTATTGTACATGGCGAGCAAGACAATCAGGTGCCCATCAACCAATCCATCGAGCTAATGAATGCTTATAGAAGCAAAAACCTGCCCGTTCAAATCGAATTCATCCCCAATGCTGGTCATTCAAGCCCAGCCTATTCGGCCAAAGAGTTGATGGATAAAATGGCCGCGTTTTTGAAGGTGGCGGGGTTTTAGGTAAAAAAGGGCAGACAGAGAAAAAACAAAAAAGGGCAGACGCACGCGCCTGCCCTACGGATTTTTTCGTTGAATGGTTATTCCAAAGGATGTTCTTTCAACAGTTTTGAAGAATTATAAATGTCGCTTTGACCTGCCGTAGCAGCGCGTACTGCTTTGACTTTTTCGGGCGAAATCGCGGAGGCTTTATTGCCAAACGAGTTGCGAACGTAAGTCAATACAGCAGCCACTTCTTTATCATTGAGTAGGCCGCCAAAAGGCGTCATCGGTACCTGTCCAGGGTATTGTTTGCCACTTACTTCAATCGGGCCCATCAGACCTTTCAGCACAATTTTGATGAGGCGCTCTTCATTTCCCTGTACCCATTTGCCAGCAAGTGGCGGGAAGCCCGATGCCGAAAGGCCATTGCCATCGGCTTGGTGACAGGTGATACAGTAGCCTTCTTTACTGTAAATGGTTTTTCCCAATTTGTACGCCTCCAATTCGGCCCCTTTCAGAGCAGAAACGACTTCGGCTTCTTTTTTCTTAGCAACATTTTCTCCATTTAAGTGCGCTACGGCCGTTTCGTGGGCATGAATCATCCATTCGTCCAAGGGTTTCTTTTTGGCTTCGGCCAAGATAGGCAATCCTTTTTCTTTGCCAATCCACGACGCCGCCACAATCGCCACCAACCGCACTCTCGGATTTTCGTCTTTGGCAGCCTGCATCAGCAACGCCGCCTGGTCTGCTACTTGGTGCCCAGTGTAGCGCACCACCTGAACCGCCGCCGCTCTGACTCGGTAATCTTTGGCTTTGAGCAATTGACGGAGCAATTTTTGGTCTACTTTATTTAATCCCCAACTTACCCACAATGCTTCCAACAAATGATGTTCGTAACGAGCATCGGTTTTGTTCAAACCTGCTGCCCACTTCGTTATTTTTGGCAATACTTCAGCAGCATCTCTACCTCTCAATTCACGGCGGGTACGGTAGCGAGTACGGTATTCGGGAAGTTTGAGGTTGTCCAAAAGTACTTCTACGCTCGCGCCGTCTATCTTGGCAGGAGTTACTAGCGGCCGAGAAGGATAAGTAATGCGATATACCCTTCCGTGAACGTGGTCACGCAGTGGATCCCGGGCGTTGTGCTGCATGTGTCCGATAAGGATATTATGCCAGTCAATAACATACAGTGAGCCATCAGGTGCGATTTCCATGTCAACGGGCCGAAAATTACGGTCTGCGCTCACAATCAAATCTTGGCGGTGTTTGGTCTTGTAACCCGTACCATCATCCCAAATTTGGTGTTGTTTTGTCCCCAAAAATCCGATGGTGTTGTTGATAAGCATATCGCCCTGTACTTCATCAGGAAAATGACGGCTCCACAAAAATTCCAGTCCAGACGTAGGACGCACCATGTGGTCTTTTTCGATCAACTGGATTGACTTATGCGTGGCCTGTCCGTAACGCGGCAACACCGAGCCTGGCAGCATCCAACGAACGTCAGGGCTGGAGGTTTCGGCAAAGAAAGGCTGCCCCCAATCATCAAAAGCAATACCCCAAGGATTCGGAATCGCCAATTGCGCAGTGCGCTCCAATTTATGCAATTGTGGCGCATAACGGTAAAATCCACCGTTGGTAGCCCGAACGGGCCCGTAAGGCGTTTCTACGTTGGTGTGTAAAAATACTCCTTCTCCAGTGTAGATAGCCCCCGAAGGATCAGCACAAAATGCGCTGCTGTTGTGGTGCGTATCGTGGTCGTCAAAACCACTCAGGAGAATTTCTACTTTATCGGCCTTGTCATCTCCGTTGGTATCTGTAAACAATTTTAAGTTTGTTCCCTGAGAAACGTATACCCCTTCTTTGGCAATTTCAAAACCAAGCGGTAGGTGCAATCCATCAACAAACACCGTTTGCTTGTCGGCTTTACCGTCGCCGTTGGTATCTTCTAAAATCAAGATTTTGTCATTAGGTTTAGTATCTCCTGGCTTATAGTGAGGGTAGCTCGGCATGGTTGCTACCCACAAACGTCCTTTGTTATCAAAAGACATTTGTACAGGATTGGCTAAGTCATTAAACTCAGCTTCTGAAGCAAAAAGCTCAATTTTATATCCTTCGGGCACTTTCAGTTTGTTGAGCGCATCCTGTCCGTAGAGGTAAGTAAGGCTACCGTTTTTCTCGGGGTTGAAGTTCGTTTTGACGGGAGGCAACGGCGTGGTGTTTTTGTCGGCGGCGGCAAGGTCGGTTTTTTCGCCTTTAGAAGCAGCCAACCAAATGGCTTTATCACGAATATCGGTCATTTCCCGAATTTTTTTGATCTCAGCGGGGTAGTTATCGGGGCCAAAAGGATTGTAGCGACGCCCGTACACGTGTACACCATTCGGGATTTTATAGTCGTTGTGCCACATCCAGTTTTTTTCCATGACAGCATCGTGCACCAATTTACGATTGGCTTCGGCTTTAGCAGCGGATTTACCAAACAGTTGGTCTGTCAACAAAATACTCAGTTTTTTATAACCAGCTTCGTTGAGTTGCAATCCATCGATGGTCAGGGGTTCTTTGCTTTCATTGTACCATTTTTGCGAAGGCGTAAAAACATCGACAAAAAGTACGTTGTTTTGGTCGGCTACTTCCTGCATTGCTTTGGTGTACAAGAGCAAGTTTTCATTCTCCTTTTTTCCATTGGGCAAGTCGTACATAGCCGATAAATCTTCAAATGCAATGGGAGACACGAGCGCCAACTGCGGCGGCGTTGTGCCATTGTATTTTTGGCTTAGGGTATGTTTAATAAACGCATCGAGTTCTGCTTTGTAGTTGGCCAAGCCTGCTTTTCCCTGATAGGATTCGTTGAACCCAAAAAAAGCCACGATAATGTCGGTTTTAAGGCGTGTAAGCCATTGGTCGGGGGTATCAAAATGTCCCTCGCTGTTTGAGTAGTTGGCGTATTCGGTCTGAAATTTTTCAGCCCCTGGAAACGCCCAAGGCGAATTTCGGCTGGCGTGCGGACGAAACCCGGGAGTATCACCGCCATCACACATATTGCGGATAAAGAGCGAACTTTCGGGATAGCGAACGTGCATTTCGGTTTCGAAATGACCATAATTCATCATTCGTGAGCCCAAATTATTGCCAATTAGTGAAATGTGGGCCCCATTTCCGACTGTTAGGGTATTGGATTGATTAAATTGGAAGGAGCTGAAGATAGTCAACATCAATCCAACGGCGATGAGCAATCCCTTAATTCGTATTCTCATTGGGTTTAGTTATTTTAATTATTTAACTCGTAATTAATAATGATGTATTCTATACTGCTCAACTAGTTTACAATACCTCGATAAGGCACATTTATTTCAATTTTACCTTTCCATTTTTTAGGAACGGGCTTGCCCAACAACCAATGTATTGCATTGATAGTGAGCCGTTGAAGGCCTTCTTGCTGAAAATCTTCGGGGTGCCCCAGCGTCGTAAAAAACACCTTGGCATTGGCTTTATTTTTCCACGTCCAAGCTACGGGGTTATCAATGGCGGCTTTGTCAGGATTTACCGATTTTCCCATCAGCAGCGGAGTGGCATCCTGCGGGGGATAATCGGGACGAACGCGGTACAACCACGAAGCTGCGTGAAAAGCAGAAGGTACGCCCGTCAAAATCGGGTGCTTGGCTGCTTCGGCAATCACCGTTACGTCGGTGGTACTTTTATGCCCGTAGTGGGTGTGGCCCGCTTTGCCCCAGCCCGGAGGCGACCCAAAAGCTCTTTCTCCAAACGCATTCCAAACTTCGGAAGCGTGTCCTTTGGGAAAATTAAATGCGTGCGTAGATGTTCGAAAACCCATCACTGGCTTGCCAGAATTAAGGTATTCGTCGAGATATTGGAGCTGGTCAGGCGGCAATTGACGCCAGCGCAAGAAAAACACCGCCAAATCTGCTTCGCGGAGCGCTTCTAAACCGGGGATATTTTTTTCGGCATTTTGGTCAGGAAATGACTTGAGTACTTGCGTACGGACGCCGTAGTTTTTTTCTAATTCAGCCGCAATAAGCGGGAGAGTTTGTTCGCCGCTGTACTCATGGTCGCCGGCCACAAAAACGACAAGCGGTTTCTTTTTGGAAGGAGCTGTTTTTTGAGGAGAATCAAAAGCAGAAATGGCCATAATCCCTAACATTAGGAACAGCCCCGAAAACCAATGGTCGACAGCCAGACGACTTATCATACGCTTTATCATGCAGTGTGTCTTTAAGTGGGTTTTTAAACGATTCTAAACATAAAAACTATTTGCGATAGCTTTTATTCAAAAGTTTTATTTCTAAAATTTATACCGTAAGCACCTAAGAAAAGATGCTTACGGTAAGAAATCACTTCTATCTACAAAACATTAATCAATAACCCGAATTCTGCTTCAACTTAGTGTTGTTACGAATTTCGGCGGTGGGTATAGGAAATAGTAGTTCTCTCTCTTTGAGCACAGGGCCGTACGAAAACTTATGGCCGACAAAATCCTCAAACTTCTTGGTTGTTACGTTAAATGCCTTGCGGAGGCGAGTCATATCGTACCAAGTTTTGTTTTCAAAGCTCAGCTCATGCCAACGCTCTTTCCAGATGGCTTCTCTGAGTTGTGCTTTGGTCAAACCAGCCAAATCGGGTAGTTGAGCGCGTCGGCGAATGGCATTAACCGCTTCATATACCGCCGCCGATGGGCCATTTGCTTCGTTTTCGGCTTCGGCATAGGTCAGCAAGACCTCCGCATAGCGCATCATTGTCCAGTTCAGGCCACTGCTTGTGGTGCTAAGTTGAGCTTCAGTATCGAAGTGTTTGTACAGGTAATACCCTCCCAAATTACGGGTTTTGGTACGGTCGCTCCGCAGGGAAAAAGAAGTGTAATAAAACTGCTTCTCGGCGGCACGTTTATCTCCATTTTCGTACGATTCTACAAACTCTTTATTGGCAAAAATAGCCCCAGTTTCATCTGTATAAGCCGAAATACCCTGATTGTATGGGATAATGGACGTTTGCCAATTGGAAGGTAATACGAAAGCGACGTATTGTGCCATAAAAATATTTTCGCCGATGTTCTTTTTGGCAGGATTGCGCAAATCATCATACGACGGGAACAGGCTAAATCTGCCAGAATCAACTACCTCTTTGGCCTTATCAGCCGCTTTTTTGTAATATTCAGCCCCTTTTTGCAAAGGAAAACCAGCCATGGTAAGGTACACACTCGACAGCAGGGACTTAACCGCCCCTAAAGACACCCGCCCTGTGGCATCGGTGTAAGGCAACCCCGAAGCTTCGGCCTCAATCAAGTCAGCTACGATTACCTTATATACTTCTTCTGGTGATACCTGCGTAGGGTATAAATCTGGCGATTTCAAATCAACTGGCTCCGTAATGAGCGAAATATTGCCGAAGATGCGCACCAAATCATAGTAATACAACGCCCGTAGGAATCGTGCTTCTCCCAGATAGCGCTTCTTAGCGGCTTCGTTCATCGAAATACCTGGTATTTTCGCAATCGCTAGGTTAGCGTTGGCAATACCACGGTAGTGGCTAGTCCAGTACGTAGCACCGTAGCCATTGTCTGAGTTATTGACCAGATTTCGCACAAAAATACTATTTTGGGCCTGCCCCAACTCGGTATTAGCCAAGCCAGTAGCAAATTCTAGCATCATCCAAGGCGCACCACCAAATCCACCTCCTAACACGTTCCGAAGGTTTTCGTAGATGGAATTCACCACACTTTCGGCGTGTTCGGGCTTGGTAAAATAGTTTTCCATCGTAAAATTTGAACGATCGGGCTCTTCCAAAAAATCGGAGCAGCTCACCCCGCACAAAACCAATGTTCCACTCAGTATCAGTTGACTAAAAAACTTTATAGTGTATTTCATTAGAGTATCCATTAAAAATTACACAACTATTACAATCCGATGTTTAACCCAACCATAAAAACGCGCGGTTTTGGATAGGCATACAAATCAACTCCTTGGTCAAATGCCGAACCAGAAGTTGATACTTCAGGGTCATAGCCTTCAAACTTAGTGTTAAGGAAGAAGTTTTGTACCGAAACAAAGGCTCTCAAACGATTAAGGTGGATTTTCTCAATCATTTTTGGCGAGAATTTATACGACAAAAGGATGTTTCTTCCTCTCAAGAAAGATCCGTCTTGTACGCGGTCTGTATCGTTGTTGGTGTTATAACCAGCTGATACAGGGCGTAATTCGGCAATATTGGTATTCTGATTGGTAGGAGTCCACGCGTTCAAAACGGTCTTGAAACTGTTGGCGATTCCTTGGCGGTCTTCTGCCGAGTGCTTGCTTCTAAACAATACGTCGTTGCCGTACATGAATTGCAGATCAACCATCAATTCTAGGTTTTTGTGCGTAAAGGTGTTGATAAACGTACCAAAACCATCTGGAATACCTTTTCCAATTACCACGCGGTCGTTGTCGTTGATACGTCCGTCATTGTTTACATCTTGGTATTTGATATCACCTGGTTTCTTGAGGTACTTGGCCGCTTCTGATTCTTCAGCTATGCTCCAAGTGCCCTGATGTACAAATCCGAAAAACGACCCTACTGGCTCGCCTTCGCGAATGATGGTAGAACCACTGAAAATATCCGCGCCGCCCGTAAGTGCAATTACTTTATTGCGGTTGAAAGAGATATTAAATGATGAATTCCACGAGAAATTGCGGCCTGCTACGTTGACCGTGTTGATGCCCAATTCTACCCCACGGTTTTCCATACTTCCGATGTTTTGGCTCACCGTCGTAAAACCACTACTTGAAGGTACTGGCGCGCTCAAAAGCATATCGGTGGTGAGTTTGCGGTATACGTCGGCTTCGAGCATGATGCGGTTGTTAAACAGTCCTAATTCTACGCCAGCATCCACTTGGGCCGTTTTTTCCCAACGTAGGTCAGGATTGGCGAGACGGTTTACCCCGATACCAATTTGACGAGCGTTGTTGAAAATCACCGAGTAGTTGCCCAACCCAGCCAATGCCTGATAGGCCGTGATTTCCGAGTTGCCCGTTACGCCGTAGCTGGTGCGTACCTTGAGGTTAGAGATAAAAGGAACATTCTGCATGAAGTCTTCTTCAATAACTCTCCAAGCCAACGCCGCCGAAGGAAATACCGCGTAACGATTGGCAGAACCAAACTTAGACGAACCATCAATACGTCCCGTGACCGTGAGTAAGTACTTGTCTTTGAGGCCGTAGTTAATACGTCCAAAGTATGAATTTAGGCCGTATGCACTCGTTCCAGAGGTAGGAGCAAGCGCCACCGCCCCAGCACCAAGGTTGTTGAATTGAAAATAGTCATCCTGAAAACGCTGCGCTCTCGCCTGAAAATTGAAGCGATCTACGTGCTGCCACGCCAATCCCAACAATGCATTGACCGAGTGAATTTTGTTGATTTTGGTATTATAGGTCAGGTAGTTTTCAAACTGCCACGAATTATGACGGTCGCCCGTGATGGATGCGTCTCCGCCTTGGTTGCGAGAAATATAATTCAGGTTCCGGCCTCCGTAATAATC
>JAIXPV010000123.1 GCA_027486105.1 Runella sp.
AATAAAAACCAGCAACGGACTCAGGTAATTGGCGTAATAAGGAATAAAATTGAGGTAGTAGTTTACGATAATTTCGTACGGTGTAGGATTCGTCTTTCTGAAATTATCTACCTTTTCCGTGAAGTCAATCACGCAGATAATCAGCAGCGTGACAAGTACCGTAAATACGTAAGTAATTAAAAAATTCTTGAGAATATATTTATCTAAAATTTTCATGATTTGTAGTCAGAATAAACTTGATAGCTTTCTAAAAAAGCGTTTAACAGAACTTCGCGCTCTGTGTTTTTTGCATCTATAATGACTGCTCCCGTAATAATAACATCATCCAAAGAGAATGAAAAATCATATTTTTCTAAAGCTGTATGGCCATATTTCAAGAACCATTTATCAAAAATTCTCTTGCGAGGCAATTGTTTGCGGTCAATACTTTCACAAACATAAAGCAACACATTTTGTGGGTTCTGAAAAAAAAGGGACAGAAATTGTAGCACCGTATCCGTCACTTTTTTATCAACCGGAAGTTCCTTATCAGCCCCGAAGCTGAACTCTACAATATTCCCGTCAGGAATAACTATATTATTAAAATGGAAAGAGGCATCAAAAAGCGCAATGCTATAATTGATGCCATAATCTGATACAAAAGAATAAGTGCCGTCGGGATTTTCAACGATTGGGTAAGGAGATTCGAACAACTTTGCGGCCTTTTTGCGTGATGACAGAAGTATTTCCTTTACTCAACTCTTGATGAATTTCATTTTTATCTTTCATCATGTCTCTTACCGCCTGCTCTAAGGTGCTTCCTTTCGGAATCGTTATTGTAATTTCCATAGCTTACACATATTTAATATCACAAAACTAATAAAATACAATTGAACATCCTTCAAAACTGCCTCTTTTAGGGATTTTTAACGTTTAAACTTCCCCAATCCTTCATCCAGAAAACGCGTAAATTCTTCGGCACTTGTATAGCCGACGGGCTTGGTCAATAACTCGCCTTCGGGCGTGACCAAACAGTAAAATGGCTGTGCATTGTTGTTGAATTTTGTAATCTGCAAGTCGGCATTTTTATCACCAATAGTCGTTTTTTTGCGTTGGTCATACGTAGACACAAACTGCTCTTCTTTAGGCAATTCAGTCTTATCATCCACGTACAAAGAGGCAATCACGAAGTCTTTTTTAAGACGGTCTAGCACCTCTGGTTGGGGCCAAACATTGGCTTCCATTTTGCGGCAATTGGCACAATTGAAGCCTGTAAAGTCGATGAATACGGGTTTCCCCTGAGCTTTGGCCTCGGCCAATGCTTGCTCATAGTCAAAATAACCTTCCAATCCGTGCGGCAAATGCGGCTTACGACGCCCCGAGGCTGTCAGAGCAGGAGCTGAAGTTCCGCCGCCAACTGCATTAGTAAGATAAAAATCCTGCGTTTGCTCGGGAGGCAACCACCCCGACAACGCCCGCAAAGGCGCGCCAAACATACCCGGAATCATGTACACCACAAACGCAAACGTAGCCGATGAAATCAGCAAACGCGGAATCGTAATACCTTTTACGGGCGAATCTTTATCCATCCGCAGTTTTCCCAAGACGTAAAAACCAATGATGGAGAACAGCACTATCCAAATAGCTAAAAACACCTCTCGGTCAAGCACTTGCCACTGGTATGCAAGGTCTATATTTGACAAAAACTTCAGCGCTAATGCAAATTCTAATAAGCCAAAAACCACTTTAAATTCATTAAGCCATCCGCCTGATTTAGGCAGACTTTTGAGGAATTTGGGAAACATCGCCAAACCCGTAAACACCACCGCAAACGGCAACGAGAAGAATATCATCCCCAACACGGGGCGCATTACTTCGTTGCCTTTGGAAGCCAAAATCAACAACGAACCCGCAATCGGTGCCGTACACGAAAACGAAACAACCACCAACGTAAGCGCCATGAAGAAAATCCCAATGAGGCCCCCTTTATCGGCTTGTTTGTCTACACTGTTGACAAAAGAGTTGGGCAATACAATTTCAAATAAACCCAAAAACGAAAGCCCAAAAAGGATAAACACAACGAAGAAAATCGCGTTGGGTGCCCAGTGGGTACTGATAAAATTGGCCGCTTGCGCACCGCCAACACGCGACACCAAAAAGCCCAACAACGTAAAAATGGCCACAATCGAAAGCCCGTAGACCAAGGCTTTGCCCGTACCGTGCTCTTGCTTGGTGAAATAACTCACCGTCATGGGCATAATGGGATAAATACACGGCATAAAAATAGAGGCTAACCCGCCTAAAAAACACGCCAACAAAAAGCTCCAAAGCGATTCTTCGGGCTCGGAGACGGGAAGGTCAGAGGAGACATTTTCCGCAGAGGCCGTGGCTTCGGCCTGAGTAGTATCTGCTTTGGGTGTCGTGGCAGGTTGCGCATTTTCGGTCACCTGTGGCTCAGCGGTTGGGGCAATTACGTCTGTTTTTGAAGCCTCAGCTGTGGGTACCACCGCTACTTTTATGGGAGGAAACTTAAAATCACTTTTCAATAAAACACACTGCCCATCTTTAACGGTACACGTTTGACCATCAATCACGCCTTCAATGACGGGGTTTTCTTTTAGAATCCTTATTTTCTGCACAAAAGAGGCTTTTCCCTCTGCGATGCTGACGGTTCCAAAAAACTCATCTTCTTTGTTATGAAAGCCGATAGGTTTTACTTTTCCAACCAACTCAAAGGTTCCGTTCTTTTTGTACTCAAAAGTGGTTTTTATGGGGTCTTCGGCAGGAAACTCACTCGAATACAAATCCCATCCTTCATCAATAATTGCGTTAAACGTTATTTCAATCACCTCTCCCACTTTTACCTCTTTTTTGGGCACTTCAAACGACCAAGTAGCGTGGTTTTTGACCTGAGCAAAGGTCGAAACCGAGACCACCAACAACAGCAAAATAGCAGCTATGCGCTTCATATATATTTGACAGATAACAGTTTACAAAACAGTTTTTACTTTTTATTCTTCACCAACGACTTGCCGTCTACTTTTCGTATCACTTCGTTCTTTAGAAACTTTACGCGCCAGACTCCAAGTTTTGTGGCATCGTCGCCAAAACACTTTTGACAAATCATGTTTTGCACCGTAATTGGTGCGTTGTAAATCAGCACCGAGTCGCCTAATTTCTGAATATTGGTAGATTGTGAGAGTTTGTTTTCGGCATTGTAAAGGTACGCATCCAGCACCTCCTTTTCTTTGGCCGACAGTTGGCCGTTTTTCATGTCTTTCGTTCCCAAAAGTAGAATTTGCACCCCGTACAATTTTTCCAATGAGTCTATTGCGGCAATCCCCTGTAATTGGCACAACGCCGAGAGATTGGCGTTGGGCTTCTTCGCCTGTGCTTCCCAGTCGAGCTGTGCCTGCTTCACAATCCGCTCACCCCAGTCATCTACGATGGTCACTACTTGAGGAGAAGTAACACGTTTGATTTGCATACTTTTCATTTTCTCGACTGCTTCTTTGGAACCTTCTACGCGCCGTTCGGGGTTGCAGGAGGCAAAAAACAGGCCAGTAATCAATGCAATATAATGAATCAGTCGGTTGTTCACGGTTATTTTTACTTCAAAATTACAGGTTATTCTCAGCAAAATGAAAACGCCTCTTGCCGCCGTTTGGTTCAGGCAAAAAGTTTGTAACTTGCCATTGCCTATTTTTTTACCGAACAAAAGACCATTAGCCATACGCCATGAACACCTTTTTAAAAACCCTTCTTATCGACGATGAGCCGTTGGCCCGCGCCCGTTTGCGTCGGCTGTTAAACAAATTTGAAACAACCTTTGAAATCATAGGCGAGGCTGCCAATGGCGCAGAAGGCCTGGCGCTGGTGGAAGAATTACAGCCCCACGTCATTTTTCTTGACATCGAAATGCCCCTTATGAACGGCTTTGAGATGCTTTCTCAACTGACGTTTATGCCGATGGTCATTTTTGCCACTGCTTACGACCAGTACGCAATACGGGCGTTTGAAGAAAACTCTATTGACTATTTACTCAAGCCCATTGAAAACGACCGACTGGTGAAAACGGTGGAAAAATTAAAAAAAAGGATGGCTACTCATCTAGAAGAAACCACCCAAAACACCTTCAATTCCAGTCTTTTGCAGATTATCGAACAGTTCAAACCCAAAAAAGACCTACACACAATTTCGGTTAAGTTTGCCGATAAGATTTTATTGATTCCTCTGGATGAAATCAGCTATTTTGAAGCCGAGGATAAATATGTATTTCTAGCTACCAAAGAAGGACAAAAGTACCTAACAAGCTACACCGTGGCGACGTTGGAAGAAAAACTGCCCGACTATTTTACCCGCATAAGCCGGTCGGCAATTCTTAACTCCCGCCATGTGCGAGAAATTCAAAAGCATTTTGACGGTAAATTCATTTTGGTTCTGAATGATAAAAAAAGCTCCAAAATTACGTCTGGGCAGTCATTTGCCGAAAATGTTCGCCGACTGTTTGAACTCTAACCAGGCAGTTGTTTTGTTTTTCTACGATTAACAAATTAAAATAATCTAATTTTTCTTATTTTCTTCTTATTCATTTTGTATTGGACAGCGTCGCGAAAGTTTGCGACTATACAGGATTTTTGGTCAATTTCTCCCAAACATTTCATTTTGACAACGTTCCCGATAACGATTGCATAAATAAATCGGCTTTTGTCTTTACAAAGTTTAATATCATCTATATATATTACAATACATTATAAAATCTATTGGAAAGGTACTTTTTAAGGTTTTCTTAGAAAAATTCAAGAAGTCTGCTATGACAACCACAATTGCTTCTATCTCTCGCCGTCGGGGCCACCACTTTGGAATCGCCCATTCTCAAAGCGCGGCGGCCTTGTATCAATTGCAATTTAACCCTTCCGACAAGATGCCTAAATACAAGCAAATTGTCCATTCGGTGATTAAAGATATTGAAAGGAAAAAAAAAAAAAAAGGGAATCAATTGCCCTCAGTCAGCGAACTAAGCATTGAATACCTTTTAGCCCGCGACACGGTGGAAAAAGCCTATCGGGAGTTGCGGGCGCGCGGCTATATCACTTCCGTACAGGGAAAAGGATATTATATTCAATCAAATCATGACAAAAAGCTGAAAGTTCTGCTCATTTTCAACAAGTTGAGCTCGTATAAAAAAATCATTTATTACTCTTTTTTGAAAACATTGGGCGACCAAGCTACGGTAGATTTGGAGATTCATCACTACAGTGCGGGGCGTTTTCAGGAAATCATTGACAAGAATTTGGGCAAGTACAATTACTACATTGTGATGCCTCATTTTACGGAAGATTTAGACCAAGCGGATTATCTTCAAACGCTCAAACGCATTCCCGCCCATGAGTTAGTGCTGCTCGACCGCGAAATCCCCGAACTTCCACAACAGCCGCTGAGTATTTATCAACGTTTCGACAAAGACATCTTTGAAGCGCTGGAAAATGCCACAGATTTGCTCTCAAAATACCAGCGAATGGTACTGATTTTTCCGAGCGATGGCAATTATCCCCTCGAAATTGTACGCGGATTTCGGAATTTCTGCATCAATTACCACAAAGATTTTGAAGTTCGAGAAAATTGCGATGAATCTCTGATTGAGGCTGGAACGGCCTACATTGCCGTAGAAGAAAATGATTTGGCAGAGCTAATCAAAAAAGCCCGTCGCAAAGAACTTACCTTGGGGAAAGACATTGGGGTAATCTCGTTCAACGAAACCGCCCTCAAAGAGCTTTTGGACATTACAGTCATCACCACCGATTTTGAATTGATGGGCCAAACGGCCGCCACACTTTTAATTAATAATCAACGCGTCAAAGTAAAAAATCCATTTTATATGATTCGGAGGGGTTCACTGTAAGGAAATTCAACGATAGCACGTGAGATAGAGAATGGCGTTTAGAGTTAAAAATGAATAATTATCGAAAGCAACAGATGAGCAAGACTTTTCGTTTTTTTACCCCAACATAAGGACGCAGATGATGACCGTGCCTAAAAAATCCCAAATCCTGACAAGCATCAGAACTTGGGATACGAAACAGCTATCAGGTGGGTAAAACTACAATTTTGCTACTTCAGTGCCCGCCAACAGGAAACAGCCTAAGCCAAAATCCTCATAATCGGGTTCTTTCTCGAAGCTCAACGGCTGCCCATCTTTGGGCTCCTTGCCCGTTCCTTGTACCCACCCCAAAAAGCCATTGGGATGTACACAGTCTTTGAGCATGGCATTCATGGCCTTGGCTACGATGGGTTGATAGATCTTTTTATCCAACAAACCGTTGCGCATTCCCCACGCCATTCCGTACACAAACAGCGCCGTTCCGGTCAATTCTTTGCCGCCAAAATCCGTTTCGTCGGTCAAGCTCACGTTCCAGAAGCCATCCGCACGTTGTAGGGGTGCGAGGGCGCGCATCATCTCCAAATAAGTCTTTTGGTACTCGTCGCGGTGGGGGGCGTCTTTGGGCATAATGTCTAACACCCGCACCAAAGCGGCCACCACCCAACCATCCCCCCGCGACCAATAGCAATTTTTGCCTCCTGGTGTTTTGTAGGGAGGGTCAAAATCTTTGTCGCGCCACCAAAGTCCTTCAGCGGGGTTATAAAGCCCCTTGTCGCCGTGTTGGGTTTTGGTAAACATATACATCTCGTACATTTTTTCGTAATAACGATCATCGTTGTACAACACAAAAAAAAAAGAAAAAACGGGCATAGCCATTTGCAGCGCATCTACCCACGACCAATCATCTTTTTTGTCGCTGTTGACCATGTTGTCCATGCAGGCTTTGATGTCACGAATACGCTCCTCTTTTTTATCCATGAGGTACAAATCTATGTAGGTTTGGCCACAGCATTGGTCGTCGCCGTTGCGGGTGGTAATGCCGTTGCGCAAACCCCATTTGTGGGCTTCGCCCCATGAAACGGCGTAGTCTAAGTAGCTTTTTTGTGGGTCAAGTTTATACAATGCCATCAATCCTTCGTAGTATACGCCCCGCGTCCAGATGTTGCTCGGGCGTGTACGGTCTTTCCCAACGATGGATTTGCCCACTTCTGGCCATTTTTTCATAAAATAAGCATTGGCCGAGGTCATTGCTTTCAAAAGCTCCTTTTTTTGAGGAAGTCTTTGGGCGAAGGTCATGGAAGCGATGAATAAAAAGCAAACGAAAAGCTTTAACGATTTCATAGATTATTGAATTTGAATGCTATAATCATCTAACCACAGAGATGCACTGAGTATCACAGAGCATACTAGAACTCGGTACTTTTCTCTGTTAACTCCGTGGCTAGTATTTTAACGTTTAATTAGTTTTATAGTAGGTTTAGGTGCTTTTTTCATACCAGTGCCCAAGTAATAGCTCGTATGAGGCGGCTGATTATAAGCTACATTTTGAGCAGCAATGCTAAGTCGATACTGCGGGTCGTGCATGAGCGTAACGAGGCGATGTTCGGTCGGAATGGTGGTCGAATAAATTCGTAAATTTTTGTTGTCGGTGGTTCTGAAAATAACTTCTTCACGCCAATCTCCGAATAAATCTGCACTCAGCGTAGGCGTAGATTTGGTACCGTTGTTGGAAGTACAGCCTTCGGCGGTGAGCAGGCGGCCGCCTTTGTATTTGTCAAGGTGGTTTCCATCAAGCAATTCACGACCCAAATCGCCGTCCCACCACGCCAGAAAATTAGCGGAGCTAGGCGCTTCGCCAATATCTTCGCCTTTGACGCTTAGCAAGCGACTTTTGCCATCTACCAGCATCCCACCCCACAGTTCTGCGCCCAAATGGGCGGGGTCAATATCGGCGGCTACCCCTCGGCCTACGTCCTTGCCTTCGGCGGTTCTAACCAACGTTTTTCCAGTTTTGGCGTCATACAGCGCCATGCCCGGGCGGCTGGCATCTTTATCTTTGTTTTCGTGAATGCCAAATACCTCCACGCCCTCATGTGTGGGGTCTAAGTCACTCACGTGGATGGCATCCCCGTGCCCAAAGCCAGTGGAGAATAAGCCTTTGCCATTATCATCCACGACCATTGCGCCAAATACAATTTCATCTTGGCCGTCTTTGTCTACGTCGGCAGCGGTGAGGTTATGATTTCCCTGTCCTTCATATTGAGGAAAACCATTTTTAGTATCAAATACCCAACGTGAGGTTAATTTCCCATTGCGCCAATCCCAAGCTGCCAACACGGTACGGGCATAGTAGCCTCGACACATGACGACACTGGGTTGTTTGCCGTCGAGATAGGCCACACACGCCAAAAAGCGGTCAGCGCGATTGCCGTTTCGGTCATTGTGTTGGGGGGTACCCCAACTATCAATTGGAAAGCGGCTCGGCAAATATTCGGTTGAAGCAAGCGCTGCGCCCGTTTGCCCGTCAAAAATGGTAAAGAATTCAGGCCCTTCCAAAACTCTTCCTTGGGCATTTCGATAGTCTTTGGATGCATCTCCAATGGTTTTTCCTTTGCCGTCTGTGGTACCATCGGCAGTCTTGCAGGCAACTTCCGCTTTTCCATCTCCGTCCAAATCATAGACCATAAACTGCGTGTAATGCGCTCCAGCCCTGATGTTTTTACCCAAATCAATTTGCCACAATCGTACGCCATTGAGTTTATAGGCATCCAAAAACACCTTACCCGTGTAGCCATCTTGGGAATTGTCTTTGGCATTAGAAGGCTCCCATTTCAGGATGATTTCGTATTCGCCGTCGCCATCCAGATCCCCGACGCTTGCATCGTTAGCGTTGTAGGTATAGGTTTTCCCATCAGGGGTTGTCCCTCCCGGAGGGATTTGCAACGGAATTTCTAAGTAAGATTGTTTGAAACTTAATGCCGTTGCTGCATTTTTTTGTTCTATCCCTTTCAGCACCGTTCGAATGCTGTAAATAGCACCCTCCACTGGATTTTTGTCCGTAAAATTACCCGTATCAAGCGGCTTGGCATTTAATTTTTCCTTGCCCTTGTAGACATTAAAAGTCAAATTCTCGGGGTCATTGCCTAGCAGCCGCCAACTAATTAAAATGCTTCCTTCGGCAGTAGGCACCGCCACCACGCCTCGGTTAAGGGCTTCCATTTGCCGTTGAGCGAAGGTATTGGTCAGTAACGTCAGGCAGCAATATACGGTCAGATGAATCCACTTCATATTCTTGCCATTTTAGGGTAGATGTTAAATAACATCAATGGATTTATTTCTTTTGTAACAACTGCACTGAGCTGTCATTAATTTCGAACTGCTTGTTTTTCAACAGACTAATCACCTCAGCCCCCGCCAAAATCACGGGCCCGTAGCCATGAGCCGCAAAAGGACTGATAGGACGATGGTAGTAAAAAGCAGGGTCAAAACCCATGCCTGTACCTACACAAGTTCCTTCTACTTGGCCTTTTTCATTCACTTTGGTGGCCACAGCATTCCATCCCAACAGCGTCATAGGTGCATACGCCAAGCCGTCAATCCAGCCTTTGTTGATGGCGCGAGCGATGGCATAAGTATAGATCGCCGTAGCCGACGTTTCTAGATACGAATCTTCCTTATTTAGCAATTGATGCCAAAAACCTGACCCTGATTGATAAGATGCCAATCCTTTGACGTGCGCTTTCAACAAAGCCAAAATCTCAGGGCGGGATGGGTGATTTTCGGGCAATACGTCCAACACTTCCACCTTAGTCAAAATCGCCCAACCATTGGCTCTGGCCCAGTGAAATTGCGGGTGCTCAGTCATGCCTTCGACCCATCCGTGCATGTACACACCTTTTTCTTTGTTAAACATTCGACCCGCAAATTGCAGTATTTGTTTAGCGGCTTCGTCGTAGTATTTTTTATCACCTGTCAGCTTACCCATTTGCGCAAGCGCGGGCACTCCCATAAACATATCATCCAACCAAAGGGTATTGGGCTGTGGACGATTGCGGGCCAGCGTACCATCTTTCAGCCGGTGTTCTTTGGTCAAAATATAATTAACGTGAATGTCAATCAACGGGCGCAAATTGGACTTGTTCCCTGCACGCGTGGCTTTAATCATGGCCGCGCACATGGCCCCGCAGTCATCCAAAGCATGCGGTGTCAATAAGCCTCGAAGAGGCCCTTTGGTTCCCCAATCTGCGTGTTCTTCGGTCGTTTTTTTGAAGTAAGGCGCAGCGTTAGCAATGAATTCCAGCCGCTTTTCGGTGTATTCTTTGAAACGATTGTCGCCCGTTACCTGACTTGCCAAGAGCATTCCCCCATAAGTAACGCCCCATTCGTAGCTAACCAGACGGTAATCTCCTTTTTGCAAGGCGGTATTTTCGTCAATTTTTGATAAATCTGTCAGTACTTCTCCCGTTTTGGCATTGATAAAGGCCGCAGGAGTAACATTGTTTAGATATCCGTGAATTCTATCCAATATACCTTTTACGTCATCGGCTTTCACAATCCCGTAAGGTACGGGGTAATCGGGTTGCAGCAAATGCAAAGGCGTATTTGAGTCATTAGCATTGGTCACGTTTCGTTGCGCCACAAGGGGCATTGTCAGGCATAATACCACTCCAAGCGCCGACAAATTTCGACTAGACAGCAGGGTTTTCATAGGTAAAAGGGGGATAATCGTGGTTTTGTTGGAAAGATACAAAGTTGCAGGGAATTACGACATCAACATTCCCGTACCCACCTGTTTACGACTGCTATAAAAAAAGCCCTCAACTTCGAAAGAAATTGAGGGCTTATCAAATTCGTGCGTATTAGGTCGTTTTAGGACGAAAGAGCCTATAATTAGGCTTCTACCATACACGCACCGACGGTTACGTGAGAGGTTTCATCAATCAAAATGGCAGCGCCGTTGGCACGATTTTTCAGGTATGAATCGTAGGCAAGCGGTTTTGCCGTACGGAGCGTCACTTTAGCGATGTCGTTTAGCTTGAGGCTTTCGATATCTTCCAAGTGCTCATAATTATTTACATCAATGCGGTATTCAATACCTTTGACGGAGCAACGTACTAGGCTTGTGCCGTGTTGCAGCGTGTATTTATTACCCACTTTCAACTCTTTCCGGTCGTCCATCCAACAAATAGTGGCTTCAACGTCTTGACTCAAAATCGGCTGATTGCCCGCACCGCTGATTAAATCTCCCCGGCTAATGTCCACGTCAGTTTCCAGCAATATCGTCACTGATTGCGGAGCTTTAGCTTCTTCCACTTCTTCGCCATAGATTTCGATTTTGGCGATTTTGGACGTTTGTTCGGAAGGCAAAACTGTGATGGTATCTCCTTTTTTGAAA
>JAIXPV010000687.1 GCA_027486105.1 Runella sp.
CGAAAAAACACAAAAGAAGCCAAGACATTCAGCCCGATAAGTGCAATCAGAAAAACCGCGATTTTTACAATTCGTTGTTTCATTCAAAAACGAATAAGCAATTGATAATTATTTATTTGAAAAAGAAGTTACCATTTCTTGAAAATAAAAAAGACGGCCAGAACAATGAAGCCAAAACCCACCAAATAATTCCACCGTACTTCTTCTTTCAGGTAAATAACGGCAAAACCTACAAAAACGGTTAGGCTGACTACCTCTTGAATGGTTTTGAGTTCAAAAGCACTGAATTCATACGACCCGATTCGGTTGGCGGGAACTGCGATACAATATTCGAAAAATGCAATGAGCCAACTAATCAAAATTACTTTCCAGAGGGAGGTTTCTTTGTATTTTAAATGCCAATACCAAGCCGTAGTCATAAATAGGTTTGATAAAAACAGCAATAATGTGGTACGCATAACAAAGCTACGGGTAATGATTTTAGGACAAAGATACCATAAAGAAAAAGCGTTAGCTGATTTTCTGACCAACTAACGCTTTTCTCTATCTAAAATTTCATAAAATCACTTTCTAAAAATGCCAACGCACAAATGCTTCCATGGCTTCATACTCCGCTAAGCCTAGTTGATCATAGAGAAGCGCCGTACCGCTGTTGCGCTCTTCGGCACGCTGCCAAAATTCCCGAGAATCTTCTCCCTGAAACACTACGCCGTCTTTCTGCGATTGGTGTTTGAAAATTCCGTAGCGTTTTTTAACAACCTGATCGGGGCTCATCGGAACGGCCATTTCGATTTCGTGAATATCCCATTCCGCCCAAGCACCACGATACAACCATACCCAGCAATCTTTCATGAAGTTTTTGTGCTTGAGCTGCTTAAGCGCCGCCTCGATAGCATCCCAGCAAACTTTGTGCGTACCGTGGGGGTCGGCAAAATCGCCAGCGGCGTAGATTTGGTGCGGTTTTACTTCTTCAATCAAATCGGCAATAATTTTGACATCTGCTTCACTAATGCCTTTTTTCTGAATCGTTCCTGTTTCGTAGAACGGCATGTCGAGGAAATGAAAATGTTCGGTTCCTACAAAACGACAGGTAGCTTTAGCTTCTCCGCGACGAATCAATCCTTTTACATATCGAACTTCGGGGGTGTCAATCTCACTGTCTTTTTTCTGCTTCAAAAAGGCCTTGGCATCGTTAAATATCTGCATGGCAGCCTGACTTTCAATCCCAAACTTGTGGTTATAGTCTACCACAAAATCAATGAAACGAAAAGCTTCATCGTCGGCTACTGCAATATTTCCCGAAGTTTGGTAGGCTACGTGCACTTCATGACCCTGGTCAACCAGTCGCTGGAAAGTACCTCCCATCGAAATAATATCATCGTCAGGGTGCGGGCTGAAAATAATAACCCGTTTTTTGGCAGGAAGTGCCCGTTCCGGACGGTGGGTGTCATCGGCATTGGGCTTACCCCCTGGCCATCCCGTAATGGTATGTTGTAATTGATTGAAAACGTTAATGTTAATATCATATGCTGAACCATGAGCGGCCAGCATATCGCTCATCCCGTTGTCGTTGTAATCTTTGGTAGTGAGCTTAAGGATAGGTTTTTGTAGCGTAAATGATAAGTGAGTTACGGCCTTCTTGATCATTGAGTTATCCCACTCTACGGTATCGACCAACCACGGCGTTTTTACGCGAGTAAGGTCGTTGGCAGCTCTTTCGTCCACAAAGAAGGCCACATTAGGATGAGCCTGCAAATACGAAGCTGGCACCAATTCCGTTACGGGGCCTTCGACGGCCGCCTTAATCATGGGCGCTTTGCGCTCCCCCCATGCCAACAATACCACTCTTTTGGCATTGATGATGGAAGCTACCCCCATGGTGATGGCTTTTTTAGGAACTTGGTGCAATCCGCCGAATTCCATGGCCGCCGCCGCACGGGTCGAGTGGTCGAGCGTCATCAAACGAGTACGAGAATTGATTAATGAACCTGGTTCGTTAAAACCAATGTGACCATTTCCTCCAATCCCAAGCAACTGAAAATCAATACCTCCCATGGCATTGATTTTGTTGTCATAACGATGGGCAAAATCAGCAATCATGGTTGGTGGAACGGTGCCATCGGGGATGAAATAATTCTCCTGCGGAATATCCACGTGGTCAAAAAGTTGCTCCCGCATGAAGCGGACATAACTGTGAATAGAATCCGGCTGCATAGGATAATACTCGTCTAAGTTGAACGAAATTACGTTCTTAAAACTTAGCCCTTCTTCCCGGTGCATTTTGATGAGCTGCGCATAAACCGTTTTAGGCGACGAACCCGTTGCCAGTCCTAACACGCAGGGTTTCCCTTCTTTTTGCTTGCTGCGAATCAAATCCGCAATCTCTTTTGCCACCGCCGCAGATGCGTCTTTGGCATTAGCGTATATCTGCGTTGGAATCTTTTCGTAGGTAATGGCTTGACCTACAATACCGCTGTTGGCGGTTTGGGCTTGAATCATTAAAGGTTCAGTAATCATGATCAAGAAAAAATGTGATTTTTGCGTCCAAAGGTAGCTACTTGTAAGATAATTAGCGAGTTAAATTAATAAAAAAATTTAAAAATAAACTTTTTCGTCA
>JAIXPV010000183.1 GCA_027486105.1 Runella sp.
GCAATTGAACACAAAAGTGCCCCAGTCATCGAAGTCCTTGATTAATAAATCCTGCACTTTTACGCTGGTTTTGGCTTTCATTACCCCGCCCGAGAGGCCGCGTTGGTGACGCTCGGTGGGCATGGTAAGGGCGTAGGGGAGGTCCCAATCGGTATTATTGACCAAATGTAGCGCAATTTCGCGGTCGTTGAGCGGTACAAACGCCATAAAAATGCCTTTCTCAGCCTTTATTCCTGTAGGTCGAGATTCTGATGACTTTTCGACAGTCGGACTGACTTTTTGTCCGCGAAAAAACTGACCTTCTACCGCCGACACCACGGCCAATTCACGTTTGAGGACTGGCAAACGGAACCCTTCTTCAATTTCAATCTCTACAACATCGTTTTGTAAAAAACGCGTAATGATGCCTTCCTCTTTGGAATGGACTAATCTGACTTTATCGCCTATGTTCATTTGGATATGGTACGTTGTCTGATTCCGTCATCACCGATGACGGTAAAGTAAAATTCAAATGTATAAAAACCGGTTTTCTCCATCTCTAACAATATCTGAGCTGGAGTCTCGGGTAAAAAAATGGGGAAGTCTAAAATAAATTACACCAAGCGGCCGATAACCTTCTTTAAAAACCAATGTTCCGAAATCACTGTCGAAGGTAAGAACAATCCATTCTTCATTAATAGCCTGTCCAATTACTTCAAAATCCTGAATACTTGAATTCTCCAACGAAATATGCTTGATGTCCCATCCCTGAGACGCTAATATTCTGTAAGAGGTAATTGGGAAATTTTCATCAGCCAGCCACTTCATGAAGCTTGTTTCAAAGGATAAGTCGGTAAATACAATAAGCCGTCTTTGGCCATTTGGAGCATAAATGCATACACCGCTAACAAAGATTCATGCGACAGACGAGGGTAATTCTCAAGAAGCATCTGTTCCGACCAACCGTCGCTTAATCGTTCAAGAATAAATTCAATGGACAGTCTGGTTCCTTTGATGACAGGTTTACCGTTTAATATCTGCGGGTCTGCGTGTATGTATTCTTGCAAATTCATTGTATTGGGTACTTTTTGCAAATTTATCTAAATTTTGAGAGATTCCTGTCATTGTACTGTTAACGCAGTCGCAACGTCCCTTCTCCTTCATAGATAACCACTTCATCCTCTAATAGTTCCCGAATGGTGTCAATGGCGGCCTGTTCGTTTTTAATGCCAAACGACGCCACCAACTGTTGGGGTGTAAGCGGGCTTAAATTTAGTAGCCGCAAAATCTCCGCTTTGAGCTTGCTGTTTTCGGGATTGGTGGATGTTTTTTTCTTTTTGGCCAAACAGTTATCACAAACTCCGCAACGCTCGTCGGTGTGTTCACCAAAATACTGTTGCAACAACTGCGTGCGGCAGCGGGTCGAATGCTGCACATAATTGGCAACGGCCTCGATGCGCTCAAGGTCGGCTCGGTGTTTTTCCTGAATCGCCAAGGCGTTGATAGGCATCATGTCGGCGTCGTAGCGGGGCGTTAGGAAGCTTAATTGCGGCTTGTCGCGTTGCTTTTCGTACACCAAAACCCCCAAATCATGCAGACTCTGCAACATCTTCACCACGTCGGGTTCCATGATGTAGTGTTTTTGTGCGATGACGGTTTCGGAAATGTTGACAAACTGCGTGAAAATTTCGCCGCCGTACATTCGCAGCAGCAATTTGATGAAGCTATCGTACTGCGGATACTTGAGTTGAAGGTCGTACAGCGCGCGATTGTCGACCACAATGTGAATCTTTGATGAGCTGTTGTACGCGTCGCTCAATTGCAGAAAACCCTCTTCTTCCAGCAATTTGATGGCGTAGTGGGTTTCGGAAGCAGGCAAGCCAAACGTTCCTGTAAAGGTCTGTAAATCAAAGTCAAAATACTCCAGCTCTCCACCACCTAAGGGCACGCGGTAAAAATTGGCCAACGCCTGATACACGCGCCTGACCAGCTCAATGGGCGGGTATTTTTGCTCTACATTGCGCACAAGTTCGTTTAGGTCTTTGGGCGAATACAGCGCCACAGCGTAGGCTTTTTGGCCATCTCGCCCGGCGCGCCCTGCTTCTTGGTAGTAGGCTTCGAGGTTATCGGGCAGGTCGATGTGAATCACCACCCGTACGTCGGGTTTGTCAATGCCCATGCCAAAGGCATTGGTGGCCACCATGACCCGCACACGGTTGCGAATCCAAGCCTCCTGTTTTTCGCCGCGCTGTTTGGTGGGGATGCCCGCGTGGTAAAATTCCGCCCGAATGCCTTGTCGATTGAGCCAATCCGCCACTTCTTTGGTGCGACGGCGGTTGCGCACGTAAATAATGGCCGAACCAGGCACATTCTGCAAAATCCGAACAAGTCGAGAGTCTTTGTTTTCTTCAAAAAAAGCTGAATACGACAGATTGGAACGCGCAAACGTTGCTTGAAAAACGGCAGGCTCGCGCATTTGTAGTTTTTCGCAAATATCCAGTTTTACGGGCTCGGTGGCTGAAGCTGTCAGGGCGATAATGGGCACGTCTGGAATCAGGGCGTGGAACTCGGCAATTTGCAGGTAAGAGGGACGAAAATCGTAACCCCATTGCGAGATACAGTGCGCTTCGTCGATGGCGAGCAGGTTGATTTTCATCATCTTGGCTCGCGTTACAAAAATATCGGCCCGGAGCCGCTCGGGCGAAACGTACAAAAACTTGGTGGTGCCGTGGATGCAATTATCGAGCACAATGTCGATTTCGTGCCAGTTCATGCCCGAATAAATGGCGGCGGCCATGATGTTACGGCGCCGTAATTGCTCCACTTGGTCTTTCATGAGGGCAATCAACGGGGTAACCACAATGCAAACGCCTTCCAGGGCCAAGGCGGGAATCTGAAAGCACAATGATTTTCCTCCACCCGTGGGCAACAAGGCCAAGGTATCGCGCTTGGCCAGCACAGACTGAATGATATCTTCCTGTAAAGGTCGAAATTGATCGTATCCCCAGTATTGTTTAAGAATCTCGTGAATCATGGACGGTACTCAAATAAAGCGCAAAGGTAATGGTTGGGGAAGTAAAAAAATTTTATAATGTTGCTGAACGGAAATGGGTAAGCCCTTGACGGGGTTTTCTTTCGCCGCTAAGCCTTTTTGATAAAGTTATGCTTAGGAAATACTTAGGATAATTGGAGAAATTCGGGTATTATAAAAATTGTGGCTGAAAAACACCCACAACGGCGAAAATGAATAAAAAACAGATAATCAATATTGTTAGCTTGCTTAGGTGGTGTATTGTCTTAACAACACTTGCCGTGCTTTTTGTGGGGATTTCATTCTATGAGCTTCACAAAAATGATAACTTAGAAAGTCAACAACTTTATTGTGCTGTGATAGACTACAGTAGTAAGCAATATGATGATTTAACAATCATGACCCCGATTCAATTGTACGGAAAAGAGCTTTTTGATAAAAATTGCATTTCTTGTCACAGTTCCCGTGATGAAATGGTAGTGGGTCCGGGTCTTCAGGGAATTACTCAAAGACGTAGCGAGGAATGGATACTGAAATGGGTGCAAAATCCGCAAAAAGTATTAGAAAGTGGAGATAAATATGCCAACGATTTGTATGTGAAATTTAATAAAGCCTCAATGACTCCATTCCCTGGTTTATCAAAAGAAGATATTAGCGCTATTTTGGTATATATTGAAAGAAAATAGTTGTGCCCTTGGCGGTGTTTTCACGGCCAAGTTTTTAGTATGGCTAAAAAATCCCCCAAAACGGCAGTCATTACACCCACTCCATCCCAAACAAATCCGCCAAATGTGCTTTTACTTTTTCTTCCACTTCCACCATCGGGAGTTCGCGGCCCAGTTCCTGCTGCAATGAAGTCACGGCTTTGTCGGTGATGCCGCAGGGGACGATGTGCCCAAAATACGATAAGTCGGTGTTGACATTGAACGCAAAACCGTGCATAGTGACCCAACGACTGCATTTTACGCCCATGGCGCAGATCTTGCGCGGGTGTTGTAGGGTTTCAAAATCCAGCCATACGCCCGTCAGGCCGTCGATGCGCCCAGCCGACAGGCCATAGTCGGCGCAGGTCAGGATGATGGCTTCTTCCAGCGTACGCATGTAGCGGTGAATGTCGGTGAAGAAATTCTCTAAGTCCAGAATCGGATAGCCGACCAGTTGACCGGGGCCGTGGTAGGTGATATCACCACCGCGATTGATTTTATAGTAAGTGGCCTCTATTTCAGCCAATTGCGTATCATTGACCAATAAATTGTCGGGATGACCGCTTTTCCCCAGCGTGTAGACATGCGGATGCTGACAGAAAAGCAGATGATTGGTGGTGCTGCGTTGTTGGTTGGCGGGGGCGTTCCGATTGTGGGCTTTAATGCTTACATTTTCAGCCAATAGTTTTTCCTGATAGTCCCACGCCTGTTGGTAATCCACCAGATTTAATGCCTCAAAACGGACTTTTTTGTTCAATACGGTGTTCATACATCACTAACGAAAAGGCGAAATTACCTAACTTTGTCGAAACACTTGTGGCTATGCCTCAAATAACCATTCAAGTACCTGACCAACAATACGAATTTTTTATGCAGTTGGTTCGTTACTCAGAGCTTGGCTTAGTGTGTTTATAGTTAAGAAATTATTCTAATAAAAAATTACCATTTTGTCACCCTGCTAAGGGTCTATTGAATGCGCTATTATAGCAGTGCATTTTATCTGTCATTAAATTCCTACGGAATGACAAAAAAATGGAATGACAAAAAATGCGACTGAAAAAGGAGTGATAGAAAAAAATATGATTTTAATAGCAGACAGCGGCGCGACCAAAACCGATTGGCGTATCATCAATCCTCAGGGAGGCATACAGCAGGCAAAAACGATTGGATTGAGCCCCTATTACCAAACTTCTGAATCCATTGCTGCCGAATTGACCCAACACTTACTTCCTGCGGTGGGGGGTGAAGTGACCGAAATTTATTTTTACGGCACGGGTTGCGCGGGGGAAGAGCCCTGCGCCATTGTTCGTCGTGGTTTACAGGTGGTTTTTCCAACAGCCCAAACCATCGAAGTAGATAGCGATATGCTGGGCGCGGCGCGTGGACTTTGCGGACACGAAGCGGGTATTGCTTGTATCTTAGGCACGGGTTCCAACAACTGTTTGTACGATGGGCGCGACATTGCCGATAAAATCCCCTCGTTGGGTTTTTGGCTGGGTGATGAAGGCAGCGGTGGTTATTTGGGCAAAACCCTCGTGACGGCGTTTTTACAGAAAGAAATGCCCGAAGATTTGGCCGAAAAATTTGCCAAACGCTACGGGCTGAATCGTGAAATTGTGCTGGAAAATGCCTATAAAAAGCCATTCCCGAATCGCTACTTTGCGACTTTTTCTAAGTTTTTATTCGACAATCGCAGTCACCCGTTTGCATACAAATTGGTTTATGATGCGTTTATGGAGTTTTTGACAAAATACGTTTGTAAGCTTCCTGATTATCAAAAATATAAAGCTCATTTTGTAGGTTCTGTTGCTTTTTATTACAGCGATATTCTGCGCCGCGCCGCCGCCGAAAAAGGCATTGTGGTAGGGCACATCATGGAGACGCCCATTGCGGGTTTGGCGTTGTATCATCGGCCCCAATGAGTATCATAAAAGCTGGTGAATCTGAGCGTATTGAAGCAGCATAATCGTTTTCCCATCTTTGATTTCGCCCGTTTCTATCATTTGGAGCGCCTGTAGGAAGGGAAGCTCCAACACTTGAATATTTTCTTGCTCATGTTCGGCACCGCCGCCCTCGTTGACTTTCATGTCTTTGTGGTATTCGGCCACAAAAAAATAAAGAATTTCGGTCACGGAACCGGGCGACATGTAGGCTTCAAAAATTTTCTTCACCTGCGTAATCCGGTAGCCCGTTTCTTCTTCGGTCTCTCTTCTAATACAATCTTCGGCATTATCTTTGTCGAGCAATCCCGCACAAGCCTCAATTAACATTCCCGTCGCGTTACCGTTGACGTAAGTAGGTATTCTGAATTGTTGGGTAAGAATCACCGTTTGGTGCTCGCGGTTGTACAATAGGATAGTGGCTCCGTTGCCCCGGTCGTAAGACTCCCGCGATTGACGGGCCCATAGGCCCGCAGGATTTCGGTAGTCAAAGGTGATTTTTTTGAGGGTATACCAATTGTTTGAAAGCAGTTTTTCTTCAATGATTTTAACATTTGAGTTATTCATGGCGGCCAAGTTGATTGTTTTTGATTGTTTTTGATTAATTTTGAGCAAAATAAATGGATTACGATGAGTTATCAAAGCAGAAAGCAAATCATTTTAAAAATCATTGAAGAAAAAGGCGAAGCAGAGGTCAAAGAATTAGCCCAATTGATTGATACTTCGGAGATTACGATACGTCGTGATTTGGGGCAGATGGCGGCCGATGGTCTCCTCTTTCGCACCCACGGCGGAGCCATGAAGTTGAGTCTGGTGAATCCACCGGTCAGTTTTGCGCAAAAATCAGGGGTCAATGCCGAAAAAAAGGAGCATATCTGTCGCCTGGCAGCTGCCGAAATCAACGACGGAGACGTGATTTTTATGGATTGCGGTAGTACCGTTTTTAGACTTTGCCCGTTCATCAAGAACAAAAAAATAAAGGTCGTTACCAATTCCCTGCCTGTGGTGTATGAGCTGATGAATACGGAAGTTTCCATCAATTTGATTGGTGGTGAGTTGGATAATGAGCGTCAGGCTGTTCATGGCATCATTGCCACCGAACACATTCAGCGGTACCGTGCTCACAAAGCCTTTCTGGGAGTAGATGGCATTTCAGCCGATAATGGCCTGAGCGCAGGAAGCGAAAAAGAGGCTGAAATGACCAAAGCAATGGCCGCTCAGGCCCATGTAACTTATGTATTGTGTGATTCTTCTAAGTTGGGTCGAAACCAGTATCTAACCTTTGCGCCGCTTCAATTGGTAGATGTATTGGTGACTGATGAGCAGGAGGAAGAGAGAATAGACAGTTTTAAAAACGCGGGTTTGAGGGTTTTAAATCATTAAAAAAACGGCTGTAAATCAATTATTTACAGCCGTTAAAAACAAAAAAAGTCGAGGACGGCAGTTGCTGTCCCCGACTTGTGCGTGTGCGTTCCTCAAATAATAAAGGCAGACATGCCCTGTAAGTCTAAGCTCCCTCAGCCTTACAAAATGTACGTACGGAAAAAATCACTTTTGGGTTGCGCTTTTCTGAGAAATTTCTGTAAAATCCTTGGAAGGGATATAAAAAATGAGAAAATTAGTTTTTACCTTTGTCTCGCTATTGGAAGTTTCTCTGTTTCTCTCGACCGCATTGCTGCGTACTTGTCATCTGTCGGACGGAGTTTAGATCGAAGGCCGTCCGTAGCGCACCAAACGTTTTTACTGATCAAACAAATGAACATTTATGTAGCAAACGTCCCGTTCAAGGCGAACGATGACGAATTACGCGAATTATTCGAGGAATTTGGCGAGGTATCTTCTGCCCGCATTATCATGGACAAGTTTACGGGTAAGAGCCGGGGTTTCGCTTTTGTCGAAATGCCTAATGACGACGAGGCTAAGCAAGCCGTTTCACAGTTGAATGAATTTGATTTTATGGGTAAAGTGCTCGTTGTAAACGAAGCACGTCCCCGTGAAGATCGTCCACGCACTGGTGGGGGCGGCGGTTTTGGCGGCGGCGGTAACCGTGGTGGCAGTGGCGGCGGAAGCCGTGGCGGATATGGCGGCGGCGGTGGTGGCCGTGACAACGATTTCAAGAAGCGTTGGTAATAATAACTACATGATATCTGTAGGGAGCCGATTCGAAAGAATCGGCTTTTTTTGTTCGTTTTGGATGGGGTATATGTGAGCAGTACTTTTGCTCTCCCCTTACTTCTTAAAATTGATTCAGTAAAAATTGTTCAATTTATTCTTGTAAAGTCAATAGCAAGGTTAGCTACAAAAAAACACCTTTCTAATGACTCGTTTCAACTTCGAAGCTAAACTCTACAAGGTATTCAAAGCGTGTTCTGGCGGGGTCGCGTGTATCGGTCTGGCAGGGACTTTGAGTGTAGTGGCCTTGTTGTCGACCAAACAAAAAGAGGGGCCTTCTCCCGCCAAAACTCCTGCCGAAGAGAAACTTACTTTTCAGCTCGAACCAGGGCTTAAAATACAATTAGTGGCTTCCGAACCAATGATTCAGGCACCCGTGGTGGTTACGTTTGATGAAGACGGACGACTTTGGGTGGTTGAGATGAGGGGTTTTATGCCCACCATCGACGGAGAAGGGGAGGAAAAACCCGTGGGGCGGATTTCGGTGTTGGAAGATAGAAACGGCGACGGAACCATGGACCACAGTACCATTTTTTTGGATGGATTGGTGATGCCCCGCGCTATTGCGTTGGTCAAAGGTGGGGCGCTCGTGGCCGCCAACAATGCCCTGTGGTTGGCGCAAGACTTGGACGGAAACCTAAAAGCCGAATCTAAAATACTCCTTGATTCAACCTACGCCCGCAATGGCCTGCCCGAGCATACAGACAATGGCCTGATGCTCAACACTGACAACTGGATTTACAACGCCAAATCGCGGTTACGGTACCGGCTTGTGAACGGAAAATGGCGCCGCGACAGCACCGAGTTTCGGGGACAGTGGGGCATGAGCCACGATGATGAAGGACGGCTTTACTATAATTACAATTGGTCGCAGTTGCACGGAGATTTGGTGCCGCCCAATTACCTCTCGCGCAATAAAAATCACACGCCTACGACTGGTATTGACCATGGTTTTACGATTGACCGTCGGATTTATCCGATACGCCCCAATCCTGCCGTCAACCGGGGGTACATTCCCGGAACCTTGGATGCTTCGGGACGCTTGCTGGAGTTTACGGCCGCGTGTTCACCGTTGGTGCTGAGGGGCGGTGTTTTTCCCAAAGAATACAACGGAAACGTATTTGTGTGTGAGCCTGCGGGAAATCTCATCAAACGCAATGTGGTAGACAAAACGGGTTTTATGGTGTCGGCCCGCGACCCGCACCCAGGCAAAGAATTTCTGGCTTCGACCGACGAACGTTTTCGTCCAGTAGCCTTAACTACTGGACCCGACGGGGCCTTGTACGTAGCTGATATGTACCGTGGACTCATTCAGCATGGGGCCTACGTAACTCCTTATTTAAAAGAGCAAACCCTCAGTCGAAAATTGATACAACCCATCAATCGGGGACGTATTTGGCGGATAGTGCCAGCCGACTGGAAGCCCGTCAGGCCGCGTAAGTTATCGAAGGTGTCTTCGGCGGAGTTGGTGGCGGCCTTATCGCATACTGATGGCTGGCAACGAGATATGGCGCAACGTTTGCTCGTTGAGCGAAATGATAAACAATGCATTCCGTTATTGACGGATTTGGTA
>JAIXPV010000174.1 GCA_027486105.1 Runella sp.
ACCATTTGGCACTGGGAGCAGTAAGTGTTTGTCTTATTCGCCGACATCATTCCCTTCCCGATTGGTTATTCTTACTCGTTATGGGGGCCATCACGGGACTGATGCGACTTCCAGCCTTTTTATATAATTTACCCCTCAATCCCGACGAAAGTCAGCTCTTGGCCCAAGGCCTGACGTTGGCATACGACCCCATTCTTTACCGCTCCGTCGACCCTACCACGAGCGGACCTTGCAACAGTTTTTTACTCACTTTTTTGTATTTACTGGGTTTCAAACTTAATTTTCATTTGACCCACGTGCTTAGTTGGGTACTCACGTTTGCTTCTCTGGTGTTGATTTATCAATCACTCAAACGACTGCAATTACGCATCTATGCTCAATTGGCCTTAGTGCCCGCAGTGGCTTTTGTCAGTTTTGGGCAGGATGAAGATTATCTGCATTATTATAGCGAAAGCCTCTCAATCGTTTTTTTGAGTCTGAATGTGTATTTAATGAGTTTTTGGCGCCAACAAAACAAGATACGTTTATTTGAACTTATTGTTTTTGGCGCCTCTACCGCGCTAATTGTATTGTGTAAAATTCAGGCCATCCCGTTGGCGTTTGTGCTAGGCGCGGGCGGTCTTTTCTTTATTTACGCCCTTCATAAACAGCAATTTTTCATTTACGCATCGGTGCTTACGTTGAGCGTCATAGGCGTTTGGGGTGCGTGGTTGGCGCATATGTGGAGCTACGGAGTGCTGGAAGATTTTTATTTTTACTACATCAAGGCCAATGCCCTACTGAAAAAGAATTTCGTGGCCAATTCGCCCAAATCTCCGCTCAGGCTGTTGCTTATGTTTCCCATCATTATTTACAAAAACGGCAAAGGACTCGAATATTTCTTTTTGCCTATACTCCTCTTGGGGTTGGGTTTTTCATATTTTATTTTTTCCAAAAGGAATCACTGGAAAACCTTGATAATCAAGCACTATTTCTGGGCCATTATGGTGTTTTATGTAGTTATGGTCATTATCACCGTTATCCGAACGGGTAGTTTTTATCCACACCATTTTACCTATTTTATTTTACCTTTTTGCCTCCTAGCAGGCCTTTTCTTGAGTTCGTTACCTACGCCATGGAATTGGATTATTTTGTTGACCCAAGGTATCTATTTCGCGCATTTCTTCATCGGCACCGTCACTAAGAAAGGCATAAACAAATACCCCACTTTTATTTCCGAAATGGAGGAATTAAGTCCCGTTGGCCGTGCTATCTTAAAATATGCTAAGCCTGGTGAATACCTCGTGGTTTGGGGCTGGGATTGTCAATACTATGTTGAAACGCAAATGCCACAGGGAGTAAACGAAAACCACAGCGTAAGAAGCGCCATGGAACATTCGCTTCAAGAGGTGTATTTACAGCGGTACGTTCGCGATATGGCGCGCACCAAGCCCGCTATTTTTGTGGATGCCATTACCACCGAGACCCTCTGGATGGAAGACCCTGCCAAGTACGGCCACCAAAATTATCCAGCATTGGCCAAAGAAATTTCAACCCATTATACCCTCAAAACCACCATAAATGGGGTAAAAATCTATGCTCGAAATGCTAAAACCACCCTATAATTGTGCATACTATGCATTACTTGTAACTGTTTCTAGTACCCAATTCTCCTAAAACCCCCGTAATCCCCTTCGTTTTATGTCGCCAATTTGGATTCAGTTTGATTCTTCACCTACCTATTTTTGGCTAACAGGACATGTACTTTTAGCCATTTTCAGTGTTTGGTTATTGCTGCGACAGAAGCCGCTTTCAGATAGGCTTTTTTATACAATTACGATTTTATTGACGGGGTTCATGCGTTTACCTGTTTTTCTATTCAATTACGAACTCGACCCCGATGAGAGTCAAGTGTTAGCACAGGGATTGACACTTGCCGTTGACCCCATCATTTATCAGTCTGTCGACCCCACCACGGGCGGCCCCTTGACGAGTTATTTTTGGGCAGCCTTGGCGTACGCTGGCTTTACCCTCAATTTTCATTTAGCGCATCTATTAGGCTGGGTGATTACCCTGAGTTCGTTGTTTTTTACTTATCAAACCGCCACTTTTTTGGGGCTCAAAAAGACCGCTCAGTGGGCCATGTTGCCTTTTATCGCATTTACAAGTTTTATCCAATTAGCCGATTTTGTCAGTTTTTACAGTGAAACGACCTCCCTATTTCTGTTGAGCATAAGTCTTTGTTTTTTAGCCTATTGGTCAACCCACAAACAATTCACTACCCTCCAAATCATCCTTTTCGGTTTCCTGCTGGGGGTGCTTCCGCTCTGTAAAATCCAGGTGCTACCCATGGCTTTTGTGGTCGGTTTTTTTGCTTTTATTCAATTGTTTCTGTTTCAGAAATCAAAAATACTTCGCTACGGGGCAGTGCTAGTGGGTAGTGTGGTAGCGGTATGGGGCAGTTGGTGTTTGTTTCTATGGATTCATAACGTTTTGGATGACTTTGTGACTTTTTATATACAAGCCAACTTTCAATACAAAGACGCCTTAGCTACCGCCAACAGTAGAAGTCCACTACTCAATTTTTTCCGACTTCCGTGGGTCATCATTCGGGGAGGCAGTGGTTTTGAATGGCTTTTCTTACCTTTTTGTTTGCTAGCTTTCGTTTTTGGGGTAACTGTTTTTTATCGAAAAAAAAGCCTTCGTTCCCTTTCGTTAGATTCTTTCTTTTGGTTGATGATGGGCGCTTATTTAGTCATGGCCGACATTGCCATAACCCGCACGGGAAGTTTTTACGACCATTATAATCATTTCTTATTTCTGCCTTTTCTGCTGCTGATGAGCCTATTTATGAAGTATATCCCAACGCGGGCAAGATGGCTTGTTCTTTCTACTCAGGTTGTTTTTTTGGTTATTTTAGTGCAAAAAACGCATCTTAATCAACCCACAAATACCTACACGCATTATCCACGCAAAGAAGACGTCAGCAATGCAAAAGTGTCGGCAGCTATCTTAAAATATGGCACTAAAGGAGATTATTTGGCGGTCTGGGGCTGGTCATGTACGTTTTATGTCGACACCCAAATGCCGCAGGGAGTCAACGAAAACCATACCACCCGAAGCGCCATGAAGCAGCCCCTACAACCTATCTATCTGGAAAGGTACCTCAAAGATTTGAAACGAACCGAGCCGCAAATATTTGTGGATGCCGTAGGCAAAAAAGCCATTTGGATCAATGACCGCACCCAATACGGCCACGAGCGTTTCCCGATATTAGCAAAATACATTGCCGACAACTACACCCTTAAAGAAGAATTGGAAGACGTGCGTATCTATGCCCGAAATAAGAAAGGGAATCTGGCCCAATAACCAGATTCCCTTCACATTAAATATTCTCTATCTCCTACAAATCGTCAGTAGGTTTACGACGATATTCCATAAAAATAGCACCTACCAACAGCAATATCCAGGCGGCGGCGGCAAAACGGTCGATCTGTTGCCCAGTTTTTACGGCTGGTGGATCAAATTTAAACTCTATTTTGTGCTTGCCAGCGGGGACTGTCATGGCTCTCAAAATATAATTGGCCCGAAAATGCGGCGTTTCCTGCCCATCTACGTAAGCTTTCCAATCAATTCCTCCACGGTAATAAATTTCGGAAAAGACCGCCACTTGCGCCACCTTAGAATCAGACTCATAGGTCAAATGATTAGGCTTATAATCGGTCAATCGAATAGTAGCGGCAGTATCGGCCTGGGGGTTTACGGTTTTTAATTGATCCGCAAAACGCTTATCAACAAATGCTGTTTGACGGGGATTAAAAGCATCCAGAGCCTTCAATTCTTCGTCGGCATTATTTACCTGTTTCACTTCTTTCACAAACCATGCATTGCCCAAAGCTTCGGGATTACGCTGTACGGTAGGTTGTCCATCCTGAGCTGGAACAATAAAATAGCGGGTGTTAAGCATATTGTACACCGCCATATTATTTTTGGACATGTGAGCATCTACCACCTCACGGTAGCGGCGCAGTGTAGCACCATGATACCCCCCCAATGATTTATGAAAATACGAGGGTTTTGCATCCTGAAACGGGCTCGTTGTCAGGTCAATGACTCGGTAATTGGGATCCGTATCCTGCATGATTTGAAGGTTGGCAGGGCTAGGCTGAAACAGGTCATCGTATGAATAATATTTTTGTTGAAAGCTATCGTTATTCAAATAACGACGGTCAACGGCCCACATATCTATCAAAACTAAGCCTGCCAATAGCGCTGCCACGGCAGTTATATTTTTGAGCATTTGGTTGGCATAAGCCCACACCACCCCCGCCCCGAGGAGAATAAAAATGAGGCTCCGGAAGGCATCTGCTCTCAACATATCACTACGGTCTGCCAATAATGCCGTGTAGATTTCATTGGCAGCGGCCCGGTTATTGCCAAACTGCTGTGTGAGGTTTTCTACAAAACGTGGGTCGTTTTCACTTCTAAAATCAAACAAGCTAGGTATCAACGCAAATAGGAGCGCCACGCCCCCCGTAAGTCCTAAACTTATGTAAAAAGGACGCTTAAGCTCCGACCAATTGGGTTTATTTGACAACAAGCTTTTTACCCCCAAGGCCGCAATAACAGCCACGCACAGCTGCACCAACGACATAGCCATGCTCACCGCCCGAAATTTGTTAAACATCGGAACGTAGTCAAACAGGGTATAATTGAAAATGGCAAGGTTTTTACCCCACGAAATAAACAGGAAGAACACAAAAGCAACCGCAAAAGGGTACTTATAGCGGTTGTCGGCAATGAAAAGACCCAGCACAAACAAAAAGCAAATGATGGCACCCGCGTAGATTCCTCCACCAACAAATGTCTGGTCGCCCCAGTAGGTAGAGATTTGACGCACAAATTGCGAAGCTGTTTCGGGAGGGATATTGTACCGACCGAGGGTTTTATACACTTCCGATTTTTCGTCTAGTTCGCCCCCGGATGCTCCCCCCGAAAAATTCGGAATGAGCAACGTCAGCGATTCCAATTTTCCATAACTCCAATTGAAGGCATAGTCACGGTCGAGGCCACCACTCGTACTTTTCTGGCCAGGTTTAGGGCTTAATTCAGATTTGCCACGGATGGTTTCTTTGGTATATTCCAATGTTGTCCACAACGTAGAAGTGTTGTTTGCTACAATGATAAGGCCGAATACCGCGATAAAAACCGTAGCCAGAATAAACTTACCGATGTAATTTTTACGGAAAGCCCTTACCAGTTCAAACAGCCCTAAAATAACCATTAAGAGCCCCGAATAGAAGGTAATTTGCGCGTGGTTTGCCCATAAATCCAGCCCCAATCCAAAACTAAATACCGAAGCACCCAGCCAACTACGCCCCCGATAGGCCCACACCATACCCGCAATCATGATAGGTGCAAAAGAGAGCGCATTTACTTTAGAAATATGCCCCGCTTCAATGATTTGGATGTTGTACGAAAAAAAGGCGAAGGCAACAGCCCCCAAAACACTCGCCCACAGACCGCATTCGAGGGCAATAAGCAGCAAATACGCCCCCAACAGATAAAAGAAGATATAACTGCCTTGTCCGAATTGACTGGTAAACATCCCAATGGGCGCCACTGCACCCTTTGAAAGTCGCCCCCAAATAAAATACGTTGGCATTCCACCAAATGTGCTGTTGGTCCACCCCGACAATTCACCCGTTTTTTTGAAGTAATCGGCTACTTCATGCGACGTAGCGGCTGCCTGTACTGGGTCATTCTGAATCAGTACTTTTCCTTTAAAAACGGGACTCATGTATCCCCACGACAAAATGGCAAAGCCCAAAATAACCAACAGGTGCGGTAGTAATGATTTAAAATTTATTCCTTTTTTCATGTGATTGTGATTCCTTAATCGATTTGAAAGGCAAAAATAATGATTAGATAAAGAGGTTTAGTAAATGGTTTGGTTTGCTCAAAAGCCACGGCAATACTTACACCTAAGGACCCATGATTTGGGGGCACTTCCTGAAAATACAAAAACTTACAATTTGTTTTTAACGCAAAATCGTAAAGCTTGGTATTGCGGTAAGTCCAGATGATGACGTGACATTTACAAAACTCTGCCCCACCCTAATACCATGTAAAGTCACCAATAATTGCCTAATCTGAGGTGTTTTAGCAAGGTTTTTGAACATAAATTAAAGTTTATAGCATTCAGGCAAAAGTAGTAATTTTACGAATTGTGTTTGTTTAATACCTAAAAAGTTTTCATTAGATTTGATGAATATACAACGCCCAAAAAGAGACAAAACAAGACGATAAAATCCTGCTTTACAGCACTGTGCAGAGGTTCTTTCCAAATGAAAGCGAGTTAAATTTTTAAGAAAATTTCAAATTATTCGGTTTTTCATCGAAATAGAAAATAAATTTGTGTGTTTTTAGTAGAATGCGGTTTAGTATATGCTGCGCCCTGCCAAAATAAGCAACCACCTTAATGCCTAACTTATGATTAAAAAAATTGCGGTTTTTACCTCCGGCGGTGACGCCCCCGGTATGAACGCCTGTATCCGCGCTGTAGTCCGTACTGCTATGTACTACGGAATAGAAGTATACGGTATCCGTCGCGGTTACAATGGGATGATTGCCGGCGATATTTATCAGATGACTTCTCATTCTGTTAGTAATATTATACAGCGTGGCGGAACCATTCTTAAATCGGCCCGCAGCAAAGAGTTTATGACCAAAGAAGGTCGTCAAAAAGCGTTTGAACAACTACAGAAATTTGGGATTGAAGGACTCGTTGCCATCGGTGGAAACGGAACTTTTACGGGTGCCACCATTTTTTTCGACGAATACGGCATCCCTACCGTAGGGGCTCCAGGAACAATCGACAATGACCTCTATGGCACGGACTATACCATTGGCTACGATACCGCCGTAAATACGGCCCTTGAAGCCATTGATAAGATTAGAGATACGGCCGATTCACACGATCGCGTATTTTTTATTGAAGTAATGGGCCGTGACTCTGGCTACATTGCCATCCAGTCAGGAATTGCGGGCGGTGCCGAAATCGTAATGGTACCCGAAGTACTAACGCCCATCTCAGAAGTCGTCGAAACCCTCAAACAGGGATGGAACCGTTCAAAATCTTCGTCAATCATTGTGGTTGCCGAAGGAGATGAAGAAGGAAACGCCGCCGAAGTAGCCGAAAAAATCAAATCAAGGGTTGAAATCGACATAGACATTCGCGTAACTACCCTGGGGCACATTCAGCGGGGCGGTATTCCGACGGCTTATGACCGAATCTTGGCAAGCCGTCTAGGGTTGGGAGCCGTGGAAGGCCTCATGAACGACCACAAAAACGTCATGGTCGGAATCATCCACAACGAAATCGTTTATACTCCTTTCAGAGATACGATTCGATTACCAAAGCCCATTAACGAAGATATGCTTCGAATGGTAAAAATTCTGAGCACCTAGTCTCGTATACGTATATTATCGAAGCATAAGCCACTATAAATCATCAATGCTTCACATACACACAATCCTG
>JAIXPV010000366.1 GCA_027486105.1 Runella sp.
ACCACCATTAACTCCTACACAGTAGCTGGTGAATTTGATTACATCAGCGAACGTTCTACAGAAACAGAAACCGAAACTTTTGCCGACCCTTTAAAATGGATCAGTATTAAGCAGAAGTTTTTCCTGGCTTCTATCATTGCTACAGAAAGTTTTTCAGGTGGTGAACTTCAAACATCTGTTAACCAGTCTGATACTTCGGTAGTAAAACGTGCCAATGCCAAACTTCAAAGGTTCAAAATGGGCAACCGTATCATTTTGTTGATCGACGATACTCCCCCTGAAGTTGATACCTTTGCCATCTTGACCCACGGCCCGAAAGGCTACGTTGCTTTCCATACCCTGTACCAGATTTCCACCTTCGGGAAACAACTGCAAATCGTAAGCAAGCGTAGGTTTGGGAGAGGACGAAAGGCTAGGCTTGCTGAACGGATTAACGATGCTGATGGTGGTTTCAAAATAGAAATCGGGACTAAAATTTTTCATCCAGTTGGTATAACTACGCACCGAATATTGCCCACTTGCGATAAAAGGAGGAATGAAGACGGAGCCGAAACCTTTGCCGCCATCCAATGCAATTTTTGTTTGTAACACTGGGTTATGGTCGCGGTCTAGTACTTCTAGATAGGCTACTTTGCTCATATCCAACGGTGTATGCAACGAGGCATCTAGACAAAAAGTCTTGAACCAAATCGTTTCACCCACCAAATACAGTGGGCGGTCGAGGTGAACAAACACTTTTTCTTGCGCGGCCTGTTTGTTATGTTGAACAAGCTGCTGAGATAGTGATTTGCTTTGTCCAACGCCAAGGGTAGGAGCCAAAAGACTCATCCAAAGTACTGTTTTTTTTAAGAATGAGGAAGGATTCATGGAGGCGGAGAAATTTATCATGACGGCATTAGGGCCAAAAACTTGGACGGGTGGTGTTTCCGCCCTTGGTGCGACAATCCCCGCAGCCAGGGTCACCGATGATATACTCAGGAACCCGGGCACCATCTGCCCAGTATTCTGTAAGCAGAAAACTTTGGGCTTTGATGGCATCTGCAATACTCAGGGTATCGAGTGGTTGGCACGATTGAGGTATCCCCAACGCGGGCGATAAGAAAATGCGTTTTTCTTGCGGTACGCCTGCGCTGAAAAAGCCAAAAACAAGCTCCTGTGAGTTGGTGGTGCACTTAATGTTTCCCGTGATTTGCGACGGCTGTGAGTCAAACAAACCGCCCGTTGTTTCGGTGGTTTTGGCGAGCGCGTTCCAATATTCATAGCCTTCCTGCGTCAATCCGAATTGCTTAACGATGATGCTATACTTGACCAGCAACTTGCCAGTCGAGGCGGGAATGTTGGTGATGGGTGCATCCCTAATCACGTCTTGGGTGAGTTTGATGGTAGAGCCAAGCAAAATAGTGGAAGGGGTTTCGGTACGCCAGCAGGTGTTAATGTTTTGAACACGGTCAATGATGGCATTGTTCTTGATTTCGTATAGCGAATAAAGCGGCATATTGTACTCCCAAGTTTCTTCAAATTTCCAGCGATAAAAACGCGTTTTGTTGAGCGGGTCGTGGGTGTTGACGTTGATTTGGAGGGAGCTTCGGTCGGCGGCTATTTTGTACGTAATGCTATCAATCGGCGGCGTTTGTTTAGGGGTTGTATAGTCAGAAAGGAATTCTTTTTTACCCGTAGTTTTAACCCTGATTCGAAAATTTTCGGAGAGATTAAAGGCCCTTGGTGCCAATCGGTAAAGCCCTTTGCCTATTTCGGTAAAGGCAAAAGTGCTGCCTTTGTCGCCCTCCACAATCACTTGGGCGCGTAGCTCGGGCGTGAAGGAATTTTTGTTGGACACCAACTGTGTGTAGGTCAACGTAATGCGGCTGCTGTCTTTACCGCCTGTGTTCAGAAATCCATCAATGACTAAAAAACGATCGGCTGCCGTAACTTCAGGCGGAGTAAAGGGCAAAACGCAGCCGTCCAACATCAGCAGACTGACAACCGTTGCGATAATAGATAATAGGGTTTTCATAAGTATCAATAACGATGTTGGCTAAAATCTAAAATTGTACGTAACGGTCGGAATCGGTTGCCCAAAAATGGACAACATGTAGCCTTTTACAACGCCGTTTTGACTTCTAAAATAAACGGAAGAGGGGTTTTTACGGCCCAATACGTTGAAGATGGCAAAGGTCCAAGAGCTGTGTGCCAGTTTCTTGATTTTGTGATTTCCTTCAATGTTCATCGAGAAGTCGACGCGGTAGTAATCAGGAATTCTAAATTGGTTGCGGTCGGCGTAGTAAATACGTGGCACGCCTTCCAAAATGTACTTACCAATGGGCGGGGTATACGGGCGGCCGCTGCTGTAGGTAAAATTGAAAGAGAGACTGAACCGGTGTGAAAACTTATAATTGCTGACCAGCGTAAAATCGTGCGGTTTGTCGTAGTTGCTCGGATAATAATTGCCTTTGTTGGGCGCGTCGGAAGAGGTGCGGTCGTTGGCGCGTAACAGTGAGCGGGCGTAGGTGTAGCTTACCCAACCGTTGAGTTTGCCCGTCAGTTTTTTTAGCATCACTTCAATGCCGTAGGCTTTTCCAGTGGTTGAAATCACGGCGGTTTCAACGCGATGATTCAGAATGAGCGAGTCACCGCCTTTATAGTCCAGAAAATTCTGAATGTTTTTGTAATAGGCTTCCACCGAAAGTTCTAGTTTGTTGCCTCGCAAATTACGGTACACTCCCGCGGCCCACTGACTGCCCAATTGCGGCTTAATGTATGAATCGCTCAATTTCCAGATGTCGGTCGGCGACATCACCATTGTGTTTGTCAATAAATGAATGTACTGACGCGTAGTGTTGTAGCTTACTTTGACCGAAGTGCTACTGTTAACCAAATATCGCGCCGAAACCCGGTATTCGGGGTCTTGGTAGGTTTTGATGTTTTGGCCTGCGGTGTAGGTTTGGCTGCCGTCGCTGTAAATCTTTTCAATCGGGAGGCCCGGCGTATAGGTATAGACGGTTTTGGGACCAAGATAATTGAACAGCGAAAAACGAATCCCACCACTCAATGAAAGTCGGGCGTTGACGTCAAATCGGTCTTCTAGATACACAGCACTCTCGATGGCCTGCTCGGACTCCATCACGTCTGGAATCAGCAGTGACTCGGGATGTGACGGCCGCAACGAGCCTGGGTACAGTTTGTAATAAACGGTATTGACTCCAAAATCTAACGTATGCTGACGGTGCAAGAAATATGTAAAGTCAGCTTTGGCGGTGGATTGGCTGATGTCAAATTTTAAATCAAACGCAGCGGTAGGTACCCGTTGGCTACCGATGTCGTATTGGTAGCGACTGTAGGCGCTTGTAAAAACGCTGTAAAACTTAGGGTTAAATGTATGTTTCCATTTCAGCGAAGCCAACTGATTTTGGTACGAATAGGCCGTATCTCCAAAAAAGCGAAACTTGTCTTTGCTCAAATAACCCATCAGCGAAAGGCTATTTTTTTCGTTAATTTCGTGATTAACGTGGAGATTTAGGTCATAAAAAGAGGCCGTACTTTGGCTAAACGACGCATTCTCCAATTTTTTGAGCACCCAATTAGAATACGTAGAGCGTCCAGCCAGAATGAACGAACTTTTTTCCTTTATGATCGGCCCCTCAATGGCAAAACGCCCCGTCAGGAGGCCGATACCACCTGAGCCAACGAATTTTTTCTTGTTGCCGTCGCGGCTATTGATTTCCAAGACCGACGAAAGTCGCCCGCCGTATTTGGATGGTATGGTGCTTTTGTACAATTCTACTTCCTTAATCACGTCGGGGTTGAAGGCCGAAAAGAACCCGAACAAATGCGAAGGATTATAGACCACTGCGTCGTTGAAGAGAATGAGATTTTGGTCGGTAGAGCCCCCACGAACGTTGAGCCCTACGCTACTTTCGCTGACCGCTTTTACGCCCGGTAAGGTAAGCACGGTGCGCAGCAAATCGGTTTCGCCAAAAGCCGTAGGTACCTGTTTCATGGTTTTGATGTTGAGTTTCACCTGCCCCATCTGAGTTCCTGCAATGTTGACGTCGCGGCCGGCAGTAATGGATACTTCTTTCAGGGCCGTCACACTTTCTTGCATTTCGATGTCGAGTTTGCCGTCGCCATACAGCAAGATGCGCCGGTAGGTATCGCGCATTCCGATGCTTTTGATTTTCAGCGTTTGCTTTCCGCGCGGAATGGTCAGCGCAAATAATCCGAGGGCGTCGGTAGAAACCCCCACAGAAGGCGATTCGATGTAAACCGCCGCGCCGACGACAGGCTCGCCCGTCACGGCATTCCGGACGTAGCCCGAAATCGTCGATTTCCCCTCGGTGATACGCTGTCGTTGGGCACCGATATTGTACAGTTTGCTCTCGGCGGTCGATAGCAACTTGTCTTGTTCTTCCGAAGTGGGCGCTACGTATTGGTTTTGCTCCGACTCTTTGTTGGGAGTATTGAGGTTAAACAGGTCGTCGGGTAGTTGCGTAATCAGCGGTTGCCCCGATGTCACAAACACCCGTTGTTGGCCATCGATTGAAAACTTAAATTCGGTGCCTTTAAATACCTCCACCAACACCGACACCAGCGTCTGGTCTTTGACGTGCAGGGTGATTTTTAGGCTGTCGAGTTGCGAGGCATCATAGTAAAAATAGTGTCCAGTTTGCGCTTCGGCTTCTTTGACAAATTGACCAAAGCTTGCCTCGTTTAAATCTACGGTTAGGCGCTTTTCTACCTTGGTTTGGGCCAACAAAGCAGAAAAGGTGAGCGTCAGAAGGAGGGTAGTAAAGAGTAAAGTGTGTTTCATGGGCGTAGCTTATCATACTGAGTGGCCATCTGTACCAGCGCCTGTTCCCGGGCTTTGCGGAAATTGATTCGGTTTTCACGGAGCGCTTTTCGGAGCGCAATTTTACGGTCGTTGTAGAGGTTGAGAGCCGCTTTTTTGGAGCGAATGAGGTGATATACCCCGTCTTTTTTGATGTAAAAAAAGTTTTTTGGGGGAAAATAGACCGTGACTTTATTATTCTCAATCTGTTCTTGTCGTTCTTTTATGCGTCGGGCAAGCACTTGCGTTTCTCCGTTGTACAAAAGCTGATAAAACCCCGTAGGTACTTCTATCCCTTTTTCTTCATTTTTCTCTATTCTGATAAAATAATTTTCAGCGACCGAAAAATGACGGATGCGTTCGCTTTGCAATTGAACAAGGCCTGAGCGCTCTGGATGCCGCGCCACCACGTAGCCTTTTACAATGTCATAAAGTAGGGAAATATTCTCAAACAACTGCCCGTCGTAGTGCACGGAGCCTTTTTGCCAATCTTCGACCTGAAAAAACTGGTGCTCTTTCGAACGGCTGTCATAAATATGATAGCGAGGGCCGTTGTATAAATGTGGAGAATAAATCGTTGCCGCCTGATAAAGGGCCAATGGCGAGTTTGGCGCATTTTTAGCAACGGTGCTTGTATCAGCGCCTTGACCTCGTAGCAGCGGGCTCACCCAAAAGGATACCGTCAGAAGGAATAAAAATCTTTGCATACGGTGTGAATAATGCAGTTTAATAAAAAGAGAAAGTATCTTCGTGGTTTATTTATTCCTTTGATTTTCAATGCTTTAAACGGTTTAAAAAGTATTCTTCATAGCCTTTTCTACGAAGAATACTTTTGCTTTTTTACGGATCACTGACGCCCCTGACAAATGCAACGGACAGCCCCGAAGCTGCGGGTTTCGGCGTGCCACTCAAAAGCGGCATTGTAGCGATTGTTTTCCCAAAAAAACTTCTGTCGGGGGCGGTTATAATTGCCCGTTTCAGCCATGGTTTCGGCATCGTATAAGCGTCCGTTTACCATTACGTATTTTATGCTTTCGCTGTTGCGAAGATTTTCCAACGGATTTTTATCAAGAACCAACAAGTCAGCTAATTTACCCACTTCTAACGAGCCAATTTCTTGGTCCAAGCCCAAGGTTTTAGCGGGGCCGATGGTGGCTTGTTTGAGCGCTTGGAGATTAGATATGCCCCCCTGACCCAGCATCCAGAGTTCCCAATGCGCACCTAAGCCTTGCAATTGTCCGTGAGCGCCCAGATGAACACTGACGCCAGCATCGGTCAGCTTTTTGGCTGCCTGTGAATTGCCAAAGTGGCCAAAATCATCGTTGGGTAGCATTTCGCGGCGACGCGAGCGGCTGTCGACGATGGAGCGGGGGGTAAAGCGCAACAGTCGGGATTGTTCCCAAACGTTGGTTTTTTGATACCAATAATATTCGCCCGAAACACTGCCGAAACTCACAATCAGCGTGGGTGTGTAGCCCGTTTTGCTGTTGCTCCACAATGATACTACATCCTTATAAACGGGATCAACGGGGATATTGTGCTCGATGGTGGTGTGCCCGTCCATGATCATGGTCATGTTGTGATTGAAGAACGAACCACCTTCTGGAACGACCAACATGCCCAGTTCGCGGGCGGCCTGAATGATTTGCTGGCGCTGATTGCGACGCGGTTGGTTATAGCTTTTGACCGAAAAGGCCCCCACCGCTTTCATCCGACGTAAATGCGAACGGGCGTCGTCGAGGCTATTCACCACGGCTTTAAAATCACCGTCTGCTCCGTACAAAATAGTGCCCGTTGAGTATATACGTGGCCCTATCATCCGCCCCGCTTTTACCATTTCTGATTGACTAAAGACCATTTCGGTATTGGACGATGGGTCATGAACGGTGGTGACGCCGTAGGCCAAATTGGCAAAGTACGACCACTGCTGTTGTGCCGATTTTTCGTTACCCGTGCCGATGTGCGCGTGGGCATCAATGATTCCGGGCACCAGTGTTTTGCCAGTGGCGTCAATGACTTTGGCTTCAGCAGGAATTTTGACCTTTCCCGCCGTGCCAACGGCCACGATTTTGTTGCCTTCGACGATCAATGTCCCGTTTTTAATCACTTCCAACTGTCCTTGGGCATCTTCCTTCATGGTCAGAATAGTTCCACCTTTGAAAGCGACCATACCTTTGGGTACATCGGTCGGTAGCGTAAGCCCGATCGGTGTGCCCGTGGAATCAATGGCGGGCAGTTTTTCAGGCGCACCTTCTACAAACAAAAAGCTTTGTTGAATAGAGCGTGTGAAATAATCGGGACCGATGGTCCAGTGCAGTTTTTGGCTATCGTTGGACCAATGCAAATAATCGCCAGCGTCGCGGGTGACTTTATAAACGGGAAAGGCTTTGGTATTGCCCGATAAATCAACGGCTTTGCCCGCGGTGGGGAAGGCCGCAATGTAGAGATGGAATAATTCCTGAAAAGCAATCCACTTGTTGTCGGGGCTGGGTACAAACTTGGTGGCGTATTGGGAGCTAAAATGGGTTTGCTCGTCGGTGTTGTTGAGGGTTACGCTTTTAAAGGATTTGGTTTGCCCGTCTTCCAGAAAGAAAATGCGGTCGCCTGTGGCGTTAAATAGCGGCTCTTCGCCGCTGTCGCGGAGCAGGGCTCCTTCGCCGCCCGTGGCAGACATGAGGTACAATCCTGGTTCTTTGCCAAATGCGTAGCCCATGTAGCCGTTGCCTGTGCCTTTTCGATAAACGATTTTGGTGCCGTCGGGCGAGAACGATGGTGTTTGGTAAAAGCCTTTTTCGGTCGTGAGGGTTTCAACGGAATTGTTGGTCAGATTCAACTTTCGGATGCTACCCGTCAACGAGTCATTCCAAGTGGTGTAAAGCAAAAACTTTCCGTCGGGGCTAAATGTGGGTTCGTATTCAAACACGTCGGTGGCGGCAGTGAGGCGTTGGGGTGTGCCGTTGGGTAGGGATTTTTTATAGAGATAGCCCGCCGCGTGGAATATCAAGGTTTTTTCATCGGGTGAGGTTCGCGCGTGGCGAATCATTTTGGATTGAAACGTGGGTGTAAAGACAGTTTGTGGAAAATGAACCGCTTCCTGTACGGTAAGGCTGGCATTGACCGTAAACGGAATTTCGGTGGCTTTTGCGGTGGCTACATTGACCCGAAAAAATTTCCCTTTGGCCCAAATGACGATGTCTTTGCCGTCGGGGGTCCAGTCATAGTTGGGGTAAAGGCCCATGATCGCCCAGGCTTCCTGCTGGTCTTTGTTTAATTGGTCAAAAACGGGAAATTCTTCGCCTGTTTTTAAGTCATGAATGTATAACACCGACTTAGTGCGCACACGTCGCACAAACGCCAGTTGCTTTCCATCGGGCGATATCTGCGGCCGCACCGCACCGCCCGGGCCAGTCACAATATTTTTTAAGGCTCCCGTTTGACGGTCAAAACGACGAACTACATAAATTTGTCCGTTGGGGTCTTTGTTGTACTGAAAGAAGGGGCCTGGGCTCATGTCTTCGCTGAAATATACGTAGCGACCGTCGGGAGAAACACAGGGCTCGCCCGCGTCTTGTTGGTCGTTTTTACGTTTGGTCAACTGCAATCCCGCTGTGCCACCGCTGGCGTGATACATCCACATTTCGCCCGCACCCAACGATCGCGACGCCGTAAAGTGCTTACGCGCAATGAGATACTGCCCGTCGGGTGTCCAAACGGCATTGTTGAGCAGTCGAAAATCTTCGTTGGAAATTTGTTTCAAATCTGAGCCATCGCGTTTCATGGTCCAGATATTGTCGCCGCCGCCCCGGTCGCTTGTAAAAGAGATGCGCTTACCATCGGGGCTGTAGCGCGGCTGTACCTCCAGTGGCAATCCGCCTGCCAGTAGCTTGGCTTCGCCGCCGCCGATTGGTAGCGTATAGAGGTCGCCGAGTAGGTCAAAGACGATTTCCTTGCCATCGGGACTGACGTCCAGATTCATCCATGTGCCTTCATTGGTGGTGAATTTTACTTCTTTGGAAGGGCCTTGGGGTTTCGATACGTCCCAAGTTTCTTTGGGTTTCTGGGCCATGGCCTGACAAACGGCCAAGGCTGCCGCAAGGGCGAGGGTAGCGTTTTTTTTCAAGGGAAAAGAGCTTGGAGTGATGAACTGTATGCTAAAGATGAGCTAACCAAAGTTTCTCAAAAATAACGTTAATGTACGGTAATGGCAAGTTAGAAGAGATAATGACTTAAACTACTTCTTTTTTACCCATCTGTTGTGCAATCATGCTCCCCACCAATAACTGTAGCGCATGATAAATCATGAGCGGCAGCAAGGCTACTCCCAGCGTGACGGGGTTGGGAAACAGCACTTTGCCCATGACGGCACCCTGAACCAGCGATTTCTTAGAGCCGCAAAACAAGACTGTAATGGTATCTGGGCGGTTGAATCCAAACCAACGACTGACCAAAAGCATAATGGCAAACATTGTGGCAAAAAACAACAGCATCCAAAGGCCCAGCACCACGATTTCGCCGAAGGATTGGTTGCTGAACATATTGTTGGCAAACGATTCGCAAAAAGAAGTGTAGACAATCAACAAAATAATGGCTTGGTCAAACATCCGTAGCGTGCTGTTGTAGTGGTCGGTCCATTTACCCCACTTTTTGTGCAGGAGGAAACCGAGGATAACGGGAAGTAAAACTTCTAAACATAGGCGCAAAATGATGGATGAAATGTCAAAATCGGCGTCCTGTTTTTCAAGTAATCGGCTCATCCACAGCGGAGTAATGAAAATGCCAATAATACTGGAAATACTTGCATTGAAAATTGCCGCGGGTAGATTGCCACCTGCAATCGCCACCATCACTACCGAAGAGGAAACGGTGGAAGGTAGCGTCGCTAAATAAAAGATACCCAACCACGCCAGCGAAGAAGTATCGACGTTGAAGGCTTCTCCTATGCCGAGAATAATGAGCGGAAATAGTACAAAAGTGGTGAATTGAATCACCAAGTGAAGTTTCCAATTGCTCAAACCACTTTTCAGTTTTTCAGGATTGAGTTTGAGGCCGTAAAAAAAGAAAATGACAGATACGCCATATTCGGCGATGTCGGGCAAGTGTAAAGGGCTTTGTTCGGTGCCGAAAGAGGGGAAAAAATAGGCCAATGCTATCATTCCAAGCAACGCGAAGAAAAATCCGTTGATGCCGACCTTTGCCAATAGCTTAATCATTCGTTTTCTATTTGTCTATCGGCACAAAGTTAATCCGATAACGCAATAAGCGTGAAAGAAGGCACCTTTTGAATGCGGACAATCAGCGAATATATTCAGAAATTCAGTACAGATTGGCCACCTTTAGCGGATTTATGGCCCCAAAATGCCTGTTTTTTATACAGAAATATTTAAAAAGGACTCTTTATTGATTTTAATAAAGAGACTGGTAAAATATAATTTTTTAGCTAAAAAATTATATTTTTGTTGTGAATCCTAAATCTTTACAAACGATGAAAACAACGGCAACTTCTAACGGGACGGAGCTTAAAACGGTCGTAGATTATTTTTATCAATGGGAAAAGACGCAACCCCATAAGGTTTTTTTGCGCCAGCCTTTTGGTCAAAAATTTAAAGACTTTACGTGGGCTGAAACGGGAGAGCAGGTGAGGCGATTGGCGGGATACCTTCTTTCGTTGGGTTTGGAGCCACAAAGCAACATTGGGTTGATTTCCAAAAACTGTGCAGAGTGGATTATTGCCGACCTCGCCATCATGATGTCTGGGCATGTTTCGGTGCCGTTTTATCCTACCCTTACGAGCGACCAGTTAAATCAAGTGTTAACCCACAGCGGATGTAAGGTGCTTTTTGTCGGAAAACTCGATAATTGGCAAGCAATGAAGAAAGGAATTCCAGCAAGTGTAACCTGTATTTCTTTTCCCACCTACAATCCTGACCCTGAGCATGTACAGTGGAGTGATATTACCGCTTACAGCAAGCCGATGACCGAGTCGCCCCGACCGAAGTTGGAGGATTTGTTCTCCATCGTGTATACTTCTGGTACCACAGGCAACCCCAAAGGAGTAATGCTTACGTATAAAGCGATGGCCTCGGTCATGCACGTCACCCAAGACGTGTTGCTGTATCATTTGCCCGAAACCCGTTTTTTTTCGTATCTGCCCCTATGTCATATTGCCGAACGGAATGTGGTGGCAGTAACGGCGGTAGGTACAGGAGGGACGATTTACTTTGCAGAATCATTGGATACTTTTGCGGCCAACTTGGCTGCCGCACAGCCCACACACTTCTTTGCGGTGCCACGCATCTGGACTAAATTCCAGTTGGGGATTTTGGCAAAAATACCCCAGAAAAAGCTCGATATGTTGCTCAAAATCCCTATTCTGAGTGGTATTGTCAAGAAAAAAATCCGTAAAGGTCTAGGGCTCAATGAAGCGAAATTTATTTTGACGGCGGCGGCTCCGATGCCAGTTTCATTGATTACGTGGTTTCGTCGCCTAGGAATAAAAATTCAGGAAGCCTACGGAATGACCGAAAACATGGGCGCGGTATGTATGGCCCCCGCCGATGCCCCCAAGGATGGAACGGTAGGAAAGGTATATCCAGGGGTAGAAGTGAAAATAATGCCTGAAACGGGCGAAATCCTGACGCGTGCCGAGTGGAATATGTCGGGTTATTATAAAGAACCCCAAATGACTTCGGAAACCATCGACGACGAAGGGTGGATTCATACGGGTGATGTGGGCGAGATTGACAGCGAAGGTTACATCAAAATTACGGGCCGGGTAAAAGAAATGTACAAAACTTCTAAAGGAGAATACGTGGCGCCGTCACAAATAGAGTTTGGGTTTGCGGACAATAAGCTGATTGAACAAATTTGTGTGGTAGGTCAAAGTTTACCGCAGCCCATTGCGCTGGTGGTTTTGTCCGAAATGGCTCAGGCCGTCGAACGCGACGCCGTGGCCCAAAGTCTAGCTGCTACGCTCTCAGATGTGAATCCAAAACTTAAATCTTACGAGCGGGTACAGAAGATTGTCGTAATGAAAGAAGCTTGGACGGTCGATAACAATATGCTGACGCCTACCATGAAAACTAAGCGGAATGTAATTGAAAATAAATATGGCCAAATGATGGAGCCTTGGTACGAAGGAAAAGAAAATGTCATTTGGGAGTAAGGCAACTAGACTGGCTTAAATAGCGAGATTTTGCCTATAAATGCTTAGCCCTCTGTCTGTTTTTTTCAATGGGCTGGGGTTTGCAAAAGCATTGAGTCGCAGGTAGAAAGAAACCAGAAGTAGTAAGGGAAAAAGTACTTTTTCCCCGTATGCCGAATTATCTCAAGCAAGGATGTTGCCTTTTTGCTATTTTTAGGGCAAAAAAAACGACACCATGTCTAAACCCCAAGGACTCCTTACTATTGACCAACTACGCGAAGCGGTAGATCAACAAACCATTGAAACCATTATTGTAGCCTTTACTGACCATTACGGGCGGCTCGTCGGAAAACGTTTCGACGCTGATTTTTTTGTCGATGATATATATAAACACGGCACCCATGGCTGTAATTACCTCCTTACCACCGATATGGCCATGGACCCAGTACCAGGGTTTTCGTTTGCCAACTGGGAACTGGGCTACGGTGATTTTCATTTAGTGCCCGATCTTTCGACGCTGCGGGTAGCGGCGTGGCTTGATCGCACCGCGATGATTATATGCGATGTTAAAAATGAAAAATCGCATCAATACGTTGACATAGCGCCCCGCTCTATCCTGAGAAAACAGCTTGACAAAGCAGCCCAGCAGGATTTTGAAGTGCTTGCTGCTTCAGAGCTGGAATATTATTTGTTTGAAAACAGTTTTCGCGAAGCGCACGAAACGGGCTTTGCGCAACTCCGCCCCGTAGGCTGGTATATCGAAGATTACCATATTTTGCAAGGCACCCGCACCGAGCCATTCAACGCGGCTGCGCGGCGTTATTTGAAGCAATCGGGAGTGCCCGTTGAAAACTCCAAAGGCGAATGGGGCTTGGGCCAACACGAGCTCAATGTACGCTATGCCGAAATACTGGACATGGCCGATCGCCACGTAGTGTACAAACAATGCCTAAAAGAAGTGGCCGATGCCATGGGTTGGAGCATCACTTTTATGGCCAAATTCGCCGCCGACCGCGCAGGCTCTAGTTGCCATATTCACATCAGTTTGTGGAAAGACGGCGAAACGGCCTTTGCAGGCGACAATACGTTGGGGCCCGTTCAGTGCTCCGATACATTCCGTTGGTTTTTAGGTGGTTGTATTGCCCACGCTCCTGATGTTATGGTATTTTATGCCCCAACCATCAACTCCTACAAGCGTTATGTAGATGGTTCGTGGGCTCCTACGCGTCTGGCGTGGAGTTATGACAATCGCACCGCTGGTTTCCGGGTAGTAGGTCAGGGTAAAAGCCTACGGATTGAGTGCCGGATTCCAGGTGCAGATTGTAATCCTTACCTA
>JAIXPV010000152.1 GCA_027486105.1 Runella sp.
GGGGATTGGGGGCCGAACTTCAACGACCCTTGGCCCTGACTGTGATTGGCGGTATGACCGTGGGCGTAGCGGCATCTTGGACGCTGATTCCGTTGTTGTATTATTGGATAGCAAAAGGGAAAATTAATTCTTAAGTTCCTCCAAATTACGATAAGTCGTTAAGCGCCCAGAATTGGTTTTAGGGGTAGGCGCTGGGGGAGGGGTAGATTCGGGGCGGGATGTTTTGGGACCAAAAAATCTGAAATTGTTGAAACTGCGCGTAAACAAATAACTCGCTCCGTACGAGATGGCATTGGGGCCGCTGGAAATGATTTGGTTCTGAATGTTGCGGTTATACATTCGGAGGCGTTGGCTTCCGTCGTCGGTGAGCCAATATTCGAGGGTCCAGTCCAATAGCAAACTCGTGGCATCGTATTGGTTTTGTCCGTACGAAAGTCGCCCGTCGCGGGTGATGCGGAACCGGTCGTTGAGGAATCGGTACGAAAACCGCAATTGAAGGTTATTGATGGCGTTGGGGTTGGCTTCGTTAAAATTGAGGTTCAATCCCGAAACGCCCAGTTCTAGGTTTTCATTGATGGATGAGCCCCATTTGCTCAATTGGCTCGTGACCATCTCGCTGAGGCTGTTGGTCAGCCCCGAGGCCGATTGCAACAAAATGTTGTTTTGATCTGAAATCAACTGCCCGAACAGCAGCATACTACTCACCTGTTGCGACAGATACTGCTCATCGCGCTTGAGGCGCTCTTCTACGGCGGTGATTTGGTACGACAGTGTAGATGGGTATTCTTTGAATTTCAAGCCATACGAAATCTGTGGAGAAAGCATTTTTTCATTCAACGAAATCATCACCTCTACGGGATAGCGCCGGGTATTGAGTTCGTTGGTGGTAGAGGTGCCGTTTGTTTGAAACAGTGGAGAAAGTAAAGCACTAGAGGTATAGTTTGCTTTGACGTCAAGGGTGGCGCCGTAAGGGTCACCAGTCCAGGAAATGCGACTTCCTTTCTGAATCTGAAATTTCTTATTGATAACGTTTTGGAGGGTAAATAGGTAGTCTCCGTTTTGAATTTCGTAAGCACCGCTCATGTTGAAATCGCCACGCGTATCTATTTTAAGGTTAATCAAACCGCGTCCGTAGGCCTTGATGGCATCGCCTGTTTGGCGGTCAAACTGAATTTCGCAATAGGCATCGGGCGTCATGTTTAACCGAAAATCCATTTTGATAATGCTTTCTTCGGCGGGGATAATCTTGTCTTTATTAGTGGTCTGTTGGTTGGTGGTATCGGGCAGCGAAGAGACAAATTGTACAAAGTCCTCAGATGCGACCTCGGCGGCCCCGTCGAGTGGAATGTAGATTTTTGTGCCCCGATTGCTGGTCAAATCGGCGCTGATTTTGAAGTTGTTTATGGGGCCAAAAATCTCCATTTTCCCCGTGGCGTAGGCACTGCCATAAAACAGTTCATTGTCTCTAATGTTGGTATTCAGGATTTTGAAGTTGCGCATATCGGCATCAAAACCAAGCGAAAACTTATTGAAACTATCATGATAAACCCCGCCCCGCAACGTAGCAGTGTTGCCTTCCGGGTCGGTCAATCGTAAATTCCGGACGCGAATGTCGCTTTCACCAAAGTACACTTTGTCTTCAAATGAAAATACTGCTTTAAGATAATCAAACGTAAGGCGCCCCCGCTTTATGTCTACCGTTCCATCAAGGACTGGCGCAGTGACAGGGCCCGTGATGGAAACTGTACCCACCGCGCGTCCGCTCAAATCAGAGACCAAACCGCGCGCAAAAGGTTCAAGGAGTTGCAGGTTGGTTTCGCTGAAATTGGCCTTTAAATCTAATTCGTTGTTGGCTTGGTTGGGGGTGTAAGTGCCAGTAATAGAAAGTTCGCGCTTGGCTTTTGAGTCCAGATGAATATCCACGTGGAGGTGTTTATCGATGGGGTCCCATTCGCCGTCGCCGGTGAGGTTGCCCATCAAAAAGTTATTGTAAGTCAACTTCTGTACGTCGGCTTTGGAGTCAAAAATCAGGGTCCGGTACAAATCCCGCATCCTGACGGTTCCGTTGACGGTCCCTGCCAGATTGACGTTGATAAGGGGTGTCAGGTTAGTGAGTTCAAAATTGCGGGTTTCAAACGAAAGTGTTTTGCTTGAGTCGGTCGAGATTTCACCGTTTAGCGCTATGAGTTGGTCTTTTCCGTTGGGTTTTAGGTTAACGTTGCTCAACGTGACGTTTGGCCCCATGATGGTGATGAAGTTGTTGGGGTCTACGTTCCAGTCTTCTTCCAACAAACGGAGTTTCGATTTTCTGAATTGTAAATAAAGATAATCGCCCACAAACCGAAGTTCGCCGTTTAGCGTAGCGCGATTAGACATATTTTGCTGGCGCAGGCTACTTCTGAAATTGATGTGGTCGGTTTCCCAAGCGGCTTCAAGGGCCAATTTTTCGGTGGGGGCAATGCCCACCAATTGTTGTTTCTCCGAATTGATAATGGCCGACGCCAGCACCTCAGGGCTATTGGTAAACTTGGAAGTATTGAGGTCAAGCTCTGAATTATAAAAGGAGTTATTGCCGATTTTGAGGGTATCAAATTGCCCTGTCATAGAAAAAACGGACGTATTGTCAACGGTAAATACCCCCTCGGCAGTGGAGCCATTGGATACGTAACCGTCGGGATACAAAAAGGCCAGCAATTGGTCCATTTTTTTTGCTCGAATGCGGTAGTCAATGCTGTACCGTTGCCAAAAAGGTTGCTTTCGTTTTTTATCCTCGTAATATTGAAGCCGCGCACCTTCGTCGCCAAAGAAGTACATTTGGTATTCATCAAACAACTGCGCCAAATCGGTTACGGCTTTGGTAGGCTGGAAAACACCCTGCGCCTGAAAATTGAAAAACTCGGAAGAGATAAACAGACGACGGAGGCCGTCGGTCAGGCGAGAATCAACCATTAGCGTATCGACCACTATGTTGCGCTTTTTGAAAGTGGCGTAGCTGTTCAGAAATTTAGCCCGTCCCACGATTTCATCCATGGTGTTGCCTTCCAAATCCACGTTCAGCTCGGTGTGAATCATCAGCGAATCGCTCATGAATTTGAGCGCCCGGAGGTCAGCCCGCTGAATAAACCCCTCGGCGTGGTAGACGTATTTGGGTTTTGAGAAATCAAAAGCTCCGTCTACATCCGCAATGAGGTTAGAGTCTTTGACGATGACCGAACCTTTAAAAAACTTATTTTGAAGCGTTCCGTTGAGAAACACGTTATGGTAGTCATAGTTGTTGTAGCGGAACCGCGGCAAGCGTCCGTTGAGGTTGAGGGAGGCGGTTTTGAGTGAGAAGCCTTTGCCGCTGATTTTGCCGTTGAGGTCTAGTTCAGAAAAATCGTCGTCGTCAACTAGCTTGCCTAGGTCAAAATTATGCGTGTTGATGTCGGCCGTGTAGGTCGGGATTTTGGCGGCTAGGTTCATTTCCAGTTCTTTCACCGTTACTTGTCCTAAGGCCGTTTTGAAATCGCCGTTGAGCTTAAACTTGTCGATGGTACCGTTGTATTTTCCCGAAAAATCAACTACCCCAAATTTCTGAACCAAGTCATTGAACGATTTTTCGGGGTAATATTGGCGTAAATCGGCGGCGTCAACGCGGGTATTTTTGAGGTCAAAGGCCATCACCGATGTTTCAAATTCGGTTACGTCCTTAAAGCCAATCTCACCGCGCAACACGCTGTTTTTTCCAAACCGCAAGTTTGTTTCTGACAAACGGAAATTGTTGACCGTCCCCACAAAATTGCCGTTGGCGTGCCAGGTTTCGTCGAGGGTAAAAAGATAATCGGCAAACCAGCCCAAATCTTCGGAGCGCACGTGGGTACTGTCTAAGTGCGCCCGCATCAGGATTTTTTCGTTAAAATCGCCAAAAGCAGCGGGCGAATCGTAGTTGAAAGAAATATAGTTGCCAATCACCGAATTGCCGATGCGCGCGTACAATTGGGCCAATTCCAACTTAGTACGACAATACAACACTTTGCTGTCCAGCTCTTTGATGGTGAGGTTGGTGCGCTTGTCGAAGGTGCGCAAGTTCTGAACTTTCAGAGCGATGGTGTCCCCCAGAACCAGGAAATCCTTAGCTTCTCCGTTGATACTTTTGAGGGTAAAGTGGTTATAGTCAAAGGCTTTGCCCTGCATTCGTTTTTCGCGCGGGTCGTCCCACCGAAAAGAACCGTCGATGAGGTGAACCTGTTTGATGACAAACGGTACGTTTTGATCTTTAACCCCAGGAGAGTTGGGGTTGGCCGTCAGCTCTTCGATGCGGGCAATAAACGCGTCGAGATTTAATTCTCCCGTTTTGGGGTTTTTAACGAGCCATACCGAAGGTTTGTAAAGTGTGGCTTCGTCGAGGGTGGTGCCAAAAGTCTTCTTACCTTTGCTGAAAATAAGGGACCAAAAATCGTGATCAATATCAATGCGGGCTACATCAATCATCGGGCGACCGTTACGGTCCAAAATGGTGACATCCTCCAACGAAACGGCATCAAACCATTGGACGTTTACGCGCCCTACCGAGGTGGGGTGCTGCAGCTCTTTGGAAAGCCATTTGGCTACGCGGCTGACCACTTCGGTTTGTATTGCTGGAAACTGGATGCCCAATATCACCACCTCTGTCAGCAGCATAACCGCGACAAGCAGGATAAAAATGGCATTGCCTATGTACCAGAGGAAACGTTTCATGGCCGCGCTGCGGATAGTCAGTTAAAAGTTTTTTTATGAATAACCCATTCACACTTAACCCTTAACGGATAACAATTAACAAATATTCAAGCGAAATGACAACTATATTAGCCATAGAATCTTCATGTGATGAAACCTCGGCGGCCGTAATTTCTAACGGTCAACTGCGCTCCAACATTGTAGCGACGCAGGTGATTCACCAAAAATACGGCGGAGTCGTGCCCGAACTCGCCTCCCGCGCGCATCAACAGCACATCCTTCCAGTGGTCGAAAAAGCACTTGAAGATGCAAAAGTAAGTAAAAAAGACCTTAATGCCATCGCTTTTACGCGCGGTCCGGGGCTGTTGGGGGCATTATTGGTGGGGGCGTCCTTTGCCAAAGCATTGGCATTGGGGCTGAAAGTGCCGTTGATTGAAGTACACCACATACACGCGCACGTGTTGGCGCAGTTTATTTAAGAGCCTTGTCCTGCCTTCCCTTTTTTATGTTTGACCGTGAGTGGGGGGCACACCCAAATTGTGCTCGTACGCGACGCGCTCGACATGGAAATCATCGGCGAAACCCAAGATGATGCCGTAGGAGAGGCTTTTGACAAAACCGCAAAGCTGCTCAATCTGCCGTATCCGGGTGGGCCATTGGTGGATAAATACGCTCAACAGGGAAACCCGCTCGCGTTTGCGTTTCCGTTGTCTGAAATGCCGGGGTTCAATTTTTCCTTCAGCGGCATCAAAACCTCCATTTTGTATTTTTTGCAGGACAAATCGAAACATAATCCGCAATTTGTGCAAGAAAATCTTGCCGATATTTGTGCGAGTGTGCAGCATACCTTAATCAAAATGCTGTTGCAAAAACTGCGCAAGGCCGCTAAGCAAACGGGTATTTCGGAAGTGGCCATTGCGGGGGGAGTTTCGGCCAATTCGGGCTTGAGGGGAGCGTTGCTGGAAATGGGGGAGAAAGAGCATTGGAACGTATACATCCCGCGTTTTGAGTACTGCACCGACAACGCCGCCATGATTGCGATGGCTGCCCACTTTAAATATTTAAAAGGAGAATTTTCTGAACAAACCATCAGCCCAATGCCAAGAATGGCATTTTAGCCCATTTTTAGCATTGGGCTTTTCGAGGAAATAAATCAATTTTAATGTGCCTTGGGCAAGAAAGCGAATGGTACAGCGTTACTACGGCAAGACTTGAGTTTACTTCTTGTCTATGTACAATTAGTTGAAAACCCCGCAGTTTATAATCACTGTGGGGTTTTTTGTGTATAATATTTCATGCAAAAAAGCCTACAAAAGGAAGTGTAAAGAAAATATTGACGCTTTGGTATACTATGCTTCTTTGTACTGTCGTTTTGGTCAGCGGCAGATAGGACTAACCCTCGTTATGGCTTCAAAATTAATCAACGTATATATAATATAGTTAGATTGTTGTTGTTTTGAAAAAAAGCACTTTAGTAGGGTGTACCTGAGTACAAACAACAAAGGGGGTAAGTCTAAGAATCATGGAATAAAAACCACTCGTTATTTCTAGGTTTTGTAAATACTTTTCAATAAAATGCTTATAAAAAGTGGCCCTTCAGTTTGGAGAATTGTTATGCACAATGAGATAATTGGGTACTTGAATAGCGATTTTAGGATAAACTTTTGATGTTCAATTTGTTTTCTTTTAAAATTGTAAATTTAAATTAGAGTTGTTTAGTGAATTATTGCACAAAATAAATTAATTTTAGTTTGTTAAATATGTCTTTTTGTTGATGTATTCTTGTTAAATAAGCATTTAAATTTTATCTCAACGTGTTATGAAAAATGAATTTGTGTGTCTGTCGATTGCCGATTTGCTAAAATACGGAGGTCATGCCATCAACCGTGGTAGTGTGGCTGGAAAGGACGTTTGGGTGTTGAAAGATAACCAACAAAACCCCGTAGCACACCAATGTATTGAGGAAGGAAAACACCCCTTTCAAGATGTATTTTGTTTGCTTGAAAAAGATGCTTTAACAACTCATAAAAGCCATAAATTATTGATAAAAGCTTTTTTTGCAGGGTGTCTGATTTAAACCAATAAGGTAAAATTTTTGAAGAAAAACCAAGTGCCTCCTAAAAATAATCGAGTGCGCATTTGAGGGTGTTTTCGACTTCTCCAGAGCGATGTCCGTAGCCCCCACATATAATATTCTCCGAATTGTTTGCTTTGATTTCAGCGTGATAGTTATCAAACATATATTTAGTCATTTAACCCGGCATAAATTTTTTCGAGGTTCTTATCAGAATTATATACTCTTGTCATTACTTTTGCCTAGCTACCTGCTATCATAAATCAAAACCATGATATTTGACAACAAGCCTTTTCCCCGATTCCTAGTAATTGGGTTTTTTTGATTGAAAATGTTGTTGGGAATAATGTCATTTGCTCTGTCATGGCCTTAATTTTGATGAAAAAATCTAACTTGCGAGAACTCAAAAACCATAAATGGAGAACTTACCAGTACCCTTAAATGAAATTGAAAGATTAAAAGCACTCAAGAATTATCAAATCTTAGACACCCTGCCTGAAGCTGAATTTGATCGACTTGTTGAGTTGGCGTCTTTGATTTGTGGTACTTCTATGTCATCAGTTTCGCTCATTGATGAAAACAGGCAGTGGTTTAAGGCTCGAATCGGCCTTGACTCATCCGAAACGGACAGAAGCCTGGCTTTTTGTCAATATACCATCATGGGCACTGAGATGTTTGAGGTCGAGGACGCAACGCTTGATGAGCGTTTTAAGGATAATTCGTTGGTTACTTCTGACCCCAACATTCGTTTTTATGCAGGCTACCCACTTACCGACCCCAATGGTTATGCTTTGGGGGCGCTTTGTGTCATTGATGACCACCCAGGGAAACTCACCGCAGAGCAGCAACGTTCTCTACAATTGTTGGCCGAAGTTGCGATTTCACTGATTGTGGAGCGAAGAAACCGAGAAGAACAAGCGCATTTTGAAAAACTTTTTAACTCTTCAAACGACCTGATTTGTATAGCGGGTACGGATGGTTATTTCAAGCGCGTCAATCCCGCTTTTCAACAAGTCCTCGGCTGGGAAGATCACTACCTGTTAGAAACTCCTTTTGTTGAATTTGTTCACCCCGAAGATGTAGAAACCGCGCAAGCACAATTAGCTAAATTGGCGCAAGGAGAAATGACGGGGAGTTTTAGCTATCGATTCAGGACCAAAGAGGGGAACTACAAACACTTGGAATGGGCTGCTACGCCCGAACTTTCTACCGAAAGTATTTTTGCCATTGCGAGGGATGTTTCGGCGGAAAAAGAAAAAGAATTGAAACTTAAACTCAGTGAAGATCGGTTCAGGGCATTTTTTGAAAATTCGCAAGGGTTGATGTGTACCCATGACCTAAAAGGTAATTTTATCACAGTCAATGAAGCAGGGGCAGGTATTTTGGGCTACACCGTAGCCGAAATCCAAAGCATGAGCTTGTACGATATTGTGCCAAAGAACGCTACAGAGGCGTTGACACATTATCTCCAAACCATTGCAAAAGAGGGGAAATCCAGTGGATTGATGCACACGTTGGACAAAAATGGCTCGCTGAGAATATGGATATTTAATAACATCTGTGAGAAAGGTGCTGACGGCGAGTATTATGTCATTGGCAACGCCCTTGATATTACCAAAAGGCATCAATTAGAGGTAGATTTAAAACAAACCAAAGAAATGCTCGAGCAAACCAACCAAATGGCCCGGGTGGGTGGTTGGGAGCTTGACTTGATAAGAAATAAAGTGTTTTGGTCGGATGTTACCAAAGAAATTCATGAAGTAAGGCTTGATTTTGAACCTGATGTAACAACGGCAATCAACTTCTATAAAGGAGGTAAGGATCGAACTAAAATCATGGAGGCTTTTACGAATGCAGTTGAAACGGGGGCTTCCTATGACCTCGAATTGCAAATCATTACTGCAAAGGGCAACGTGCGTTGGGTGAGAACTTTGGGAAATGTTGATTTTGAAAATGGGAAATGCCGACGGATATACGGAACGTTTCAGGATATTGATGTTCAGAAAAAAGCCCTTATCGAATCCAATCATTCCCGAAAACTCCTCAATGATGTACTCCAGTCGGCGTTGGAGGTAGGTATTATTGCAACGGATGCCAACGGAATGATTACCCTTTTCAACAGCGGTGCCGAACGAATGCTGGGCTATAAAGCAGAAGAGCTCATTGGAAAGCAAGACCCATCCATTATTCATGAATTGGAGGAAGTGCAGCGGCGTGGCGAAGAATTGAGCCTTGAGTACGGGCAGACCATTGAAGGGTTTAGGGCGTTTGTTCACAAAGCCGAACTGGAGGGTTCTGAGCAAAGAGAATGGACGTATGTTAAAAAGGATGGCACGCGCATTCAGGTTTCTTTGGTCGTTCATCCTATCCGCGACAATGAGGGAATCGTCATTGGTTTTCTGGGGGTTGCTATTGATATCACCGACCGTAAAAAAACCGAACAAGCCCTATTTATCGAAAAAGCCCGGCTGCTTGCGTTTGTGGAGCACGCCCCAGCGGCAGTGGCTATGCTTGATAAAGATGTTCGGTACATCGCCGTCAGTAACCGTTGGATGGAAGAGTATCAACTAAATGACCGGAATCTGATTGGATTGAGCCACTACGAGGTTTTTCCAAATATATCGCAAGAGTGGAAAGACGTCCATAGCCGTTGCCTTTTGGGAGCGGTGGAAAAGAATGATGAAGACCAATGGCGGCCCGAAGGATGGGACCACGACCAGTTTCTGCGCTGGGAGGTGCGCCCTTGGTATCAGTTTGACGGCTCGGTGGGCGGAATCATGATGTTTACCCAAGATATTACCGAGATATGCCTACAACGGGAGGAATTGAAAAAAGCCAAATGGCAAGCCGAGCAGGGAAGTGTAGCTAAGTCCGAATTTTTGGCCAACATGAGCCACGAAATCCGGACGCCGCTCAATGGAGTCATTGGTTTTACGGATTTATTACTCAAAACGACGCTCAACGAAACCCAGCAACAGTACCTTTCTATTGTCAATCAATCAGCCAACTCGTTGTTGTCAATTATCAATGATATTCTTGATTTCTCAAAAATAGAAGCTGGAAAGCTGGAGCTCGACATCGATAAATGCGACCTCTTCGAAATCGGCAGCCAAACGGCCGACATCATTACCTATCAGGCCCAAAGCAAAGGGTTGGAGATGTTGTTGAACATCTCGCTGGACCTACCCCGCTTCATATGGGTTGACGAGGTACGCTTGAAACAGGTACTGGTGAATCTGCTGAGCAATGCTGTTAAATTTACCAAAGAAGGGGAAGTAGAGCTAAAAATTGAACCCCTGACCGACGTAACCCAAGAGGAGGTAACGCTCCGGTTTGAGGTGCGAGATACGGGCATTGGGATTAAGCACGAAAAACAGGAGAAAATATTTGAGGCCTTTTCGCAGGAAGATGCCTCCACCACCAAAAAATACGGCGGTACGGGATTGGGATTGGCCATTTCTAATAAATTGTTGGGATTGATGGGCAGCCAGCTTCAGTTGATAAGCGTGCCTGGACAAGGTTGTACATTTTATTTTGATTTAACCCTTAAAACGGAGCCAGGGGAGTCTATCAACTGGGAAAATCTTGACTTGGTTAAAAATGTCCTAATTGTTGACGACAACGACAATAATCGGGTGATCTTGAGGCAAATGCTTTTGTTAAAACAAATCAATTCTGAAGAAGCCCAAAATGGTTTTGAGGCGCTCCAGATGCTGGCCCAAGGCAAAAGGTTTGATGTAATCATGATGGATTATCACATGCCTTATATGGATGGACTGGAAACAATACGAAAAATAAGAAATAGTTTCAATAAACTTCCTGAGGAGCAGCCCGTGATTCTCTTGCACAGCTCCTCCGACGACGGCACCATCATCAAAGGGTGTGAGGAACTGATGGTGAATCAGCGCTTGGTGAAACCCATCAAGATGCAGGATATGTACGATACTCTTTCGCGTTTACATCGAAAAACCGAAGCGGTCCCCTTGCTCTCCTTGACTGCTCCCGAGGCCGAGCTTAAGCAAGAGCAGGGAGTGATTCGAGTCTTAATTGCCGAAGATAATCCCGTCAATATGTTGTTGGCAAAGACCATCGTTCGTAGAGCTGCCCCAAACTCGGTGATTATTGAAGCCATAAATGGAAAAGAAGCGTTGAACTTCTGTCGGACGGATTTGCCTGACATTATATTTATGGATGTTCAGATGCCCGAAATGAACGGCTACGAAGCCACGCAGAAAATCAGGGAGTTAAATCCAGAAATCCATATTCCAATTATCGCCGTGACGGCAGGAAACCTGAAAGGCGAGAAAGAAAAGTGTTTGGCGGCAGGAATGGATGATTTTGTGGCCAAACCCTTCGTAGAAGAAGCAATCATTGTTTTGTTTGAAAAGTGGGCTGTTGGAAGTTGCAAAAAAAATAAAAATGCAGGGGCAGGCTATGTAGAGGATACCAGCGCTCATTTTAATGTTGAAACCATAAAGTCGTATGTGGGAGATGACAATGAGGTGTTTGAAGAGTTTCTGGTTTTGACAATCAGGGAATTGGAAAAATCATACAATGTACTCCTTGAGGAAGCCGAGAAGAAAGACCTCGCTGGACTGAAAAAAATCGGACATAAATTGTACGGAACCGCGGTGACAGCGGGCACGTTGGCATTGGCCGAGCTGGCTAGAGAAATTGAATTGCTGACTGAATTTAATCCTGACAAGGTGGCGAGGTTGCTGCTCCAAACCCAAGATGAGATTTTGCTGGTCAAACAATTGATTACTGAAATGATGATTACGCATGAAGGGTGAGGCATTGCCTCACCCTTCATGCGTAAATGTAAAACCAGGACTTATTAGTCTTCGTTGGTTATTAGACTTTGGCGGGGTCGGGGTGTTTGTATGGTTGGCGATAAGGTCGAATCAGAAGGCTATTGGCTTCGCGGTCGCCCACGATTTCGCGTTTCTTAGGATCATATACTACTGGTCGCCCAACTTTCATTGAAATATTGGCCAAAATACAGCTTGCGGTAGAAATATGCCCTTCCTCGATGTCGGCTACTGGTCGGCCGCCGTTCTCGATGGCCGCTATAAAGTCAAGCATGTGTAGGCGCGTAGCGGGAGCGGCGTTTAGTTCAATGCGCTCTTCGGTGTTATCTTCAGGGTATTTTTCTTTTTCATACACCACATCTTTGTGGATTTTCTCGCCCTTGCCTTGCGGGATAAAATCGTACGCCATGGTGCTTGCCCAGAGCGTGCCTTTGTCACCATAAAGGGTAAACGACCACGGATAGGCTGGGTTGTTGGGCGTGCCCCAAGTGCGGTGTTGCCACACGCAGTTGAGCTCGGGATATTCAAAGACCGCCGACTGCGTATCAGAAATATTTGATTTACCTTCTTTTTGTACATAAATCCCGCCCTGCGAAGATATTCTGGTGGGCCAACCTAGTTTTAACATCCAACGAACGGTGTCAAACATGTGGACGCACATATCGCCCGTAATGCCGTTGCCGTACTCAGTGAAGGTGCGCCACCAACGGATGTGCGGCAGGCCGTCGTAAGGCCGCATGGGGGCGGGGCCAGTCCATGATTCATAATCCAAAAACGCGGGCACGGGCTCAGTGGGAGGATTGCCATTGTTGCGCATGTGAAAGTAGCAACACATTTCAACGTGCGATATTTTCCCCAAAAGGCCAGCATCTACGATATTCTTTTTGGCATCAATAAGGTGAGGGGTGCTTTTGCGTTGCGTTCCTACTTGTACTACCTTGCCGTACTTACGGGCCGCCGCCACCATGGCTTCCCCTTCTATCACGTCAACGCTGATGGGTTTTTGTACGTACACGTGCGCTCCTGCCTTCAGCGCGTCGATGGTTTGGAGGGCGTGCCAATGGTCTGGTGTACCGATTAGGACAATGTCCAACTGATTTTCGGCCAGCATTTTTTTATAATCACCGTATAGCTTGGGTACTTTTCCTGATTTCTGACGCTGGCTCACCAGTTTGCCAGCAGCTTCAAGCATGTTTTTATCCACGTCGCAGAGCGCAATGACATCGACGGATGCGACCTGAATGAGCCTGAATAAATCGCTTTTACCGTACCAGCCCGTACCAATCAACGCCACGCGGTAGGTTTTTGCCAATTTTAGGTTTGTCACTCCTTTGGCATTGACTGCCGTAAGGGCCAAAGAAGCGGAAGTTCCGAGTAAGAAACGTCGACGGTTGATATGAAAATTATCCATTAGAAATTAAAGGTTTTCGTGCGACAGCCGTCGCGGTTTAGTAGTACTCTTCTAAAAGTGCCTGGTGGGCGGCAAATACTTTTTTATCCTCCAGGATTTTAACACTGACTCATTTTTAGAGGATTCTTCAGGGTTTGTTTGACAAAAAACGGTAGGCTATTCAACTCCTTTTACCTGCATTTGGAGCGTAAAAACTGCCTTGGAAGCAGTGATAAATAATATATCACGGTTTTTGCCGCCAAAACAAACATTGGCAGTCCAGCCCGCTGGAACGGCAATGGTTTCTATTTTCTTACCAGTGGGGTCATACACGGTCACCCCTTTTCCAGTGATATAGAGATTGCCGCGACTGTCGAGGGTCATTCCATCGGAGCCTTGCGATAGGTGCAATTGGCGATTGGAGAGCGTACCATCGGCGTTGATTTGGTATTTGTAGGTTTTGTTGGCTCGTATGTCGGCTACGTATAGGTACTTACCATCGGGGGTTCCCACAATACCGTTGGGTTGTACCAATGCATCGTCTACAATCACCGCTTCTTTTTTGCCTTTGGGTAAATAATACACTTTCTGACCTTCAATTTCGGGTTTTTTACGGGTCCAGTAGTCACGCTGATAGTACGGGTCGGTGAAGTATATGCCGCCTTTTGAATCGAGCCATAAATCATTAGGGCCATTGAATTTTAGTCCCTGATGACCATCCAGCAGCACCGTGATTTTTCCTTTTGGGCTGATGGACCATAGCTGATTATTTTCGTCGGCACACGAAATAATGTTCCCTTTCTTGTCGATAAAAAGCCCATTCGAACGACCCGTTTTTTCCATAAATAGGGATAGTTTTCCGTCGGTGCCGTATTTCCAGATTTTATCGTTGGGTTGGTCGGTAAAAAAGATGTTTCCCTTTTTATCGACGGTTGGCCCTTCGGTAAATGCGAACTGTTCTGAAACCAATTGAATTGTGGCGCCTTCCGCCACCAATTTGGGGGAGTCGGTTGATTGGCTACGGGCAGATGTAAAAGGCATCAGTAAAACAGAAAATAGAAAGAAAGATTTGTAACAACGGTTCATAGCATTGGGAGTTATACAACTCAATTATAAATGCTCTTTGTGTCTGTTTCTACTTCTTTCATTAAACCCTCTTCAGTAAGAAAAAAAGAAATCAATCAATGAAATCAGGTGGGAGTTGGTTGCTCAGCAGGGCGGCGAGTTGGGCCGCAGGCAGTTTGTCGGCCTCTAAACTCAGGGAAACCGATAATTCGGAAAGGGGGGTCCAGCGCTGACCCGCCGTAGGTTTTGGAAGGCCCGTCAAAGGTTGATACCCTTCTCGTAGACGTTGAGCCTCGCGTTGTCGGCAGGTGCGAGGAGATGCCAACAATGCCACGGTCAAAATATTGGAGCCAGGAGCTCGCCAAAGGCGATCCAGTATCATGCTCAATTGAGGCGAGGTGCCCGTGCTTTCGAGGATGCAGTAATTGGCTTGTAGGGCGGCCATCCAAAGTTGATTCCACGCCGTATTTTCTTCTTCGGGCGTTGTAGCCTTCAATTGTTGGCAAAAATCATCAATCGCCAGTACCTCATAAAAAGGAAGGAGCAGTTTTAATTCCTGAATAACGGTGCTCTTGCCAGCCGCAGGTGGCCCGATGAGATTGATGATGTGTCGCATGACCCAAAGGTACGTCTGATTTTACACACCAGCGAGTGCTTTTTTCAGAGAGGCCTTCTTACGAAATTAATAATATTCCAAAAGTAAAGTTCCCCAACTAAAAAAATATCTTTTTTGAGTTGGGGAATAGAACATTTTCAGAAAATCTTGATTAAATCAATAAGAGCCCTAAAATGATGCTCGGACAATGATGAAATAGTGTAAACGCTTAAAGGAGTAGGGTAAAATGCTATAAAAATGAGTAAGATAAAGTTTGTTTTTTGTAGACGTTTGCTAGTTTTGTGCATCCTTATCGGGTATTTATATCATTAACTTTGATTCTTAAAGGATATGCAAAGATAGAGCCCTAGGTGCGCTTGACAAAGCCCCAAAATAGAAAATGGACGAATGACCCATTTTGGTATGTGAATCCCTAATTATGGTAAATGAAAAACAAACTATCTCCTATTTACTCGTTCCAGGAACCTATGAAAATAAATACGTTAATTATTGATGATGACATCAATTGGCAAAAAATCTTAAGCAAATTTGTGCAGATGAACCCCCTTCTTGAACTGGTAGGGGTGTGTGGTTCGGTGATGGAAGGCTACGCAAAGATGGCTGAAAAAGAGGTGGATTTATTGATTTGCGATATAGAAATGCCCGAAATGTCGGGTCTTGATTTTATAAAAAGTATCCGCTATGCGCCTTGTGTTATTTTTGTGACTGCCCACCGTGATTATGCCTTGGATTGCTACGATGTATCACCCGTTGATTTTTTGTTGAAGCCCCTTGACTTGGATCGTTTTTTGCGGAGCATTGAAAAAGTGCGGCAGCGTTTGGCAGTTTTGCCTGAAACTGCCTTTGTCTCACCCTATTTTTTCGTGCGGGAAAACCTAAATTATGAGCAGATTGCTTACGATGATGTACTCTACATGAAAGCGCAAGACAATTTTCTGCAAATTGTGACCAAATACAAAAACTACTTGCCGATTATTTCGATTACCAAAATGGAGGAGCAACTCAAGGGTGATGCATTTTTAAGGGTTCATCGCTCGTATTTGGTCTATCGGGGTGCCATTAAGAGTATTACTAAAAATGATATAGTACTTAGCTCGGGAGAGCTCATACCCATCGGTGACCAATACCGCACGCAAATCAACCGTAAGCATATTGAAGGATATTTGATTAGTCGGAGTAGTTAGAGCAGGCTTTCAGGGTTGGGTAAATACGGTTTCTTTCTTCCACAAATGATGCTGCTTTTGTCATCTGTGTATTATTTTATTATAGAGAAGCTCTTTTTTGTATTTTGAGAGGGAATCTGGGTTAGTTTTGATGGCTTGAGATAGGATGGGGCGCAGAATTTTTACATACTTACTGACTTTGGGTTGGTCAATACCGAAAAATTCAGCCAATTGAGCCTGTCGCACCTTGCCATTTACATACGCCAAAATAAAAAGAAGAGAGTCGCGGGTGTCGGTAAAGATGGCATTGCCATGAACAAACGGGCGACGATTGCGGGGAGTACCTTCCAGCGTGAATTCATTAAAATAGTGATTCAGGCTCTTTTCAAAAAATGGATGGACTGCTTCGAATTGGCTGCGGTTTAATCCAGTAAGACGACGGAGCATCAACTGATTGTTTTGTAAGTTGCAATAACTCCAAGGAGAAAAGTCGGGCATACAGTTATGTGGTTTAATTTTAAATGAAGTGCTGATTATAAAAATGTTCCTAGAAGCAAAAGCCTTGAGATAACCCTGCACGTTACTTGATTGGTTAAATGTGGGCGTTAGCTCAGTATCAAAAAGTCATATTTTCTGTTTAAAATTATATACACCCAATCCTATTTTAAAATTAAAAACCTTGAAGTTGGCGAATGGGGTTGCTTTGTATTTAAAGAGGGATAAATTGTACTTGATAGGGGCCGTTGAGAAGAATTGATTTTAAATTTTGTCCATTTAACTCATTGCCACATGTTTTTTGGTACAATTCAAAAGTGGGATTATAAAGGCGCTTAATTTTTTGTAACGTTGATGAAAAGCTATTGTATATTTGTTTTAGTGGGGAGTTTGTTTTACGGTGGTATCCAAGCGCAGGTTTTGATTCCAGCGCTCCGAAAACAAGCCGCCGCCGCCAATGCCGACAGTAGTCGTAGTCGACTATTGTATGAATTAGGCCGCCAATATGGAGAGCAAAATCTTGACTCTGCTTTTTACTTTTTGAATCAATCACTCGCGTTGGCCCAACAGGGTAAAGATTTACATGCCACCGCACGGGCCATGTACGGATTGGGGTTTAGCTATTTGTACTATCAGCAGGATGAGAATTTGGCCATGCAATGGCTAAAAAAGGCAGCAACCGTTGCCCAGAATAACACCGATTATGTGTATTTGGCCAAAAGCTATCAATTGCTAGGAGTCGTTGCCATGCATCAGGGTATCGCAAACCCCCATGATTTTTTTGAAGATGCAGTGACCTACGCCCAAAAGTCGAAAGATTGGCGGACTATCATGGACACCTACGAAGTCATTTCTAATGTATACCAGAATCGAGGGAGGTATGGAGAGGCGGCCAGGTTTATATTAAAGGCCATGGACGTGTGTAAGGAGCATGACATCGACAGCTGGCTTTCGAGTGGTCTGGATTATTGTGATATGCTCGAAAAACAAAACAAACGAGCCGAAGCCCGGTCGTTTGCTAAGATGCTCTACGCCTACAAAGACAAGATGAAACAAACCAAAGGGTACTTTGTGTACATGAACGACCTTGGAAGACTCGAAACTAAGCTCGAAAAATACGCTCAAGCGGAGGGGATTTTTGAGAAAGTGTTGGCGTACGAAAAACAAAAACCCAAGGTGGATACCTTTCATTTATATTTCATTTTTCGGAATTTAAAGGATTTGTATGCCGAGCAGAAGGATTTTGAGCAAGCATTTCGGGTGGGCAATGAACTCGCGGAAATTCGGCTTTGGTTGGCGCAGAAAAGACAGACCCGCGATAGTCAGCTCCAAATGACCCAATTAAAATCTGCCTATGATTTAGAAAAAAAAGAAAGGGAAATAACCCTTCTGGCCAAACAACAACGCCAACAGCAGATGGTGCTCATTGCGGCGGTAGTGGTGGCGGGGTTGCTGATTAGTTTTGTGGTGGTTTTGCAACGAAACAACCAGCGCATCGAACGTCAAAAAACCGAATTAACGGCCCTCAATGCCACAAAAGATAAACTTTTTGCCATTTTGTCACATGATTTACGGTCGCCTGTGGCAGGACTCAAAAATTATCTAATGCTTACCGATTGGGGGGTATTGACGCAGGCTGAATTTGCGGATTCTACCAAAAACCTAACCGTTCAGCTCAATAATGTTCACACCATGCTCGATAATGTATTGAACTGGGCTTTTTCTCAGATGCGGGGGATTCGCCCCAAAAGGGAGACCATTGGCGTTTCCTGCGTCATTGAAGAAGAGATTGAACTGTTGTTGCCCATGGCCCAGACCAAAAATATTCAAATTGTCAACGAGATTCCTGTCGCCGCTCAAATCATGATTGACCGCAACCACGCTGCGGTTATTTTCAGGAATTTGCTACAAAATGCGCTCAAGTTTACCTATTCTGGCGGTAAAATCAGACTTAGTTGCTCCCACGAAAAGAATATGCACCAGTTTGTGATAGAAGACACAGGCGTGGGAATGTCGGAAGAGCAGCTTCAAAATCTGTTTCAACTCAACAAAACAACTTCTCAAATGGGTACAGCTCGAGAGCAAGGCACGGGCGTGGGGTTGGTTTTAGTCAAAGAACTCGTGGAGGCAAACCAAGGTACATTATCGGTAACAAGCCAGCCGATCAAAGGAACCGCGTTTACGCTTGAGTTTGCTTCTTGAATCAGCACTGATTGGTAGTGTTTTTCTCAGTTCAGCGGCCCAAAATGACATTTCAGTCGGTTTTAAATTGGTTGTACGCTCCGTCAAAGGCCATATTTACGGTGTCAATGGGCCGTGCTTTGGCCGCGTTGATGTTTAGTTACAACCATTTTAAAAATAAAAAACAAAAACGCTGTGAAACGAATTAACTCTTTTGTGGTGGCCGCAATGGCCATTCTCCTCATGACTGTGTCTGGGTGCAAAAAAAATGACATTGAAGTAGAGCCTGGAGCCAATGGGTTGCCTTTTATTGGCAAACGCCTTATACTTACTTCCTTCATCATGGATCCCGCCGTGGACTTTGATGGCGATGGTAAACTCGACCCTGATTTGATGTTTTTATTGCGTGATTGTGATAAAGACAACATCATTATTTTTGAAAAAGGGGGGCTGCTTGGTGGCGAAAGCGGCGCCAAGCGCTGCGACGACGACGACCCTGCCGGAGGAAAGCCAAGTGCATGGACTTACAATGAACAAACCAAAATGCTCCGTATCGTAGATGGTGATGATAAAAATGACATCTCGGAGTGGAAAGTGGTGGAGGCTTCCTCAAAACTGTTGAAAGTGGAGATTGAGGAAGAAGAAGATGGAGAGCCCGTAAAAATAGTGATGACCTGGAAAGCGGTCTAGCGCCCGTTTGTGGTGGAGAGTAAAAGGTAAGCCGTGCCCTGCGATGTGTCCGAATTGGTTTTCAATTCAGGCACCTCTGGGAGCGCGGCTTACGTGTGTATGCGCATGGGCGAAGACTGAAAAAAAATGAGTTGTTTTGTCGAATTTCGACATTTTATACCATATTCGCTTCCAAAATTCAACAAAATGATTCCCACTCTATCCATTATCACGGCGGCTCACGACCGCATCCGGCCTTACGTTCATCATACGCCCACGCTGACGTGCCAAACATTGAATCGTATCAGCGGGGCTGACTTATATTTCAAGTGCGAAAATTTTCAAAAAATTGGTGCTTTTAAAGCCAGAGGCGGGGTCAATGCCGTTTTGTCGCTGACGCCCGAGGAACTCAAAAACGGGGTCACCACCCACTCTTCGGGCAACCACGCCCAGGCCATTGCCTACGCAGCGGGGTTGGTCGGAGCCAAAGCTTACATTGTGATGCCCCGCACGGCTCCTCAGGTAAAAAAAGATGCCGTACGAGGCTACGGAGCTGAAGTGATTGAGTGTGAACCTACGCTTGAAGCCCGTGAAAGTACCGTTGAGCGGGTCATTGCTGAGCACGGTGCTACGATGATTCACCCTTTCAATGATTATCGGGTTATTGCTGGCCAAGCCACTGCCACCAAAGAACTTATCGAAGACCACGGGCCTTTTGATGTGATTATGGCACCCGTAGGCGGGGGAGGGTTGCTGAGCGGAACCGCACTGGCGGCGCATTATCTGGCGCCAAAAACCGAAATCATTGCTGGTGAGCCAGAGGGAGCGGCCGATGCCGTACTTTCTTTTAAAACAGGAAACATCGAAAAAGCGCCTTACATTGATACCATTGCCGACGGTCTGTTGACGAATTTGGGCGATAAAACCCTGGAAATTATTCGGTTGCACGTCAAAGATATTTTGCTCGTGAACGACCCTGAAATCATCGCTGCTATGCGCCTAATCTGGGAACGCATGAAAATCATCATCGAACCTTCTTGTGCGGTGCCTTTCGCGGCCTTGCTCCGCAACAAAGAGCGCTTTGAAGGTAAAAAAGTAGGCATCATCCTCACGGGCGGCAATGTCGACTTAGGTAAATTGCCTTTTGGTAGCAACTAACCTCTGTGTCCCTCCTTCTCTCCGTGGTTAATAAGATAAACCACAGAGAAATAGAGGGGCACAGAGGCTGAATACTGAGAAATACTGAATGATAACTGTCAATTTTTAAATGATAACCACGCTCGGACTCGAACTCCCCACCGACCCGCGTTGGGTCAATATTGCTGAAATGCAGCTCGAACAAATTCTGGTAGATCATGCGTACTGTGAGCAAAAAGCCGCGTCGGCCTGCATTTCGATGATTGTGCATTTTCCCGAAAAAGAAAAACTTGTTGAAGTAATGACGCCCGTAGTGGCCGAAGAATGGGCGCATTTCAGAATGGTGCTCAAAGAACTTCATAAACGCGGGTATAAACTCGGACGAGCCCGCAAGGACGAATACGTAAACCGTTTGCAAGAAATTGTAAAGAAAAAAGGTGACCGCGACGAGGTATTTCTGGATCGCCTCTTGGTGTGTGCCCTGATTGAAGCCCGTAGCTGTGAGCGTTTTAAGCTTCTTTCTCAGCACATTGCCGACGAAAGTTTGCGGACATTTTACCACGAGCTGATGGTCTCGGAAGCGGGGCACTATCGAAATTTTATCGAACTCGCCGAAGAATACCTACCCGCCGAAAAAGTACGCACCCGTTGGAAAGAACTCCTCGCCGCCGAAGCCCACATCATGAAAACCCTCGACCTACGTGGCGACCGAATGCACTGAGCAGGGTTGTTGAAAATTATCCCTCACAAAAAAGCACCCGAGTCCTACTTGGGTGCTTTCTTTTTTTCTTAACCTAAACTATTACTTCATTTCTCTATGGCTGCTTATAGGAGATAAATAAATTGGTTCAAATTCAATGCCACTGAATTAAATCATTGATTGTCAGTGGAATGTGTATGTGTTTTTGTCCGTATACGGACACTGGGAGATTGATAGCGGACACGCGCTGGTATTTGTTATTTGTACCGAGTTGTTTTTCTTGAGATAAAGGAAATGGGGGAGAGAATAAGGAAATGAGTAGTCTATTTTGTTGCACGACTCAAAAAGTGCTCCTAGGTCACAAAATTTCTTAAAAAAATTTTAGCCCTGAAAAAATCTCCGCTAATGGTATCAATCGTACCGTATACTTTGGTGTATTTACCCCCTTCTTTTGAGGAAATACCCAAAGGGTTTAGGGATTGGCGAAGTGAGGGCTTTGGGCACTAAATTGTAAAGGATGCCTTTCGTTTTGTAACTACAAATGTGTCCTTGGAGCATCATAGCAGTGCATTTTTCGCTCATTCTTTTGCCAAACCCATACTATTATCCTAATCCCATTGATTTTGAGTTGAAATAGATAATTTGCCAGCACCCGTAAATAAAAAACTTATTCCAACCAGCATGTAGATGGCCAACAACTCCAAGGCCCAACCGCCGTACTCGTTGAGTTTTAAAATATTAGATGTTTGTGCCAAGCAGATCGCAGTAAAACAATTTATCGCAAAAAATAGCCCTGCTAAACGTGCCCTGAAACCTACGATAATCAAGATGGGGGCTACTACTTCTCCTAAAAATACCCCGTATGCCAAGAATGAAGGTAGGCTCTTTTCAATCAGTAAATTTTCAATGAAATCAATACCGTAAAATAATTTACTGATTCCATAAACTAGCATTGGAAACCCAATAGCAACCCTGCTAATAAACATTCCTAAATCACTGTTTTTTTTCATTGTTGTGTGTGTTTAAAATTGATATTTAATAAAAGTTCCTGCGTTTTCAAGTGTTTTGATATTATTGTTGAATTGGTCCAAATTAAGGAATAAACCATAGCTGACTTTTTTCTCTTTTAATCCTAATCGAATAAATTGGAGTCCTCTTTGATATTCTTCCAGATTTACATTGGCGATAGCTAAGAAATTAAAATACAATTGAAGATTTTCTGTAAGTGTTGGATAATATTCAATTGAAATAGATTGTTCGAGTGTGAACCCTTTTTGATAAGTTGTGCCAATAGAATAGGCGAACGAATACGTTGGTTTTAGCATTCGATATTGCGCAGAAATGGTAAAGAAAGAGCCAGGATTTTTTTTTTTTTTTTCGGCATTTAAAGAAATTTTCTTTGGAATATTGTACGATAAAGTATTTCGTATAAAGAATATATTATTTTTATACTCTTTATATTCAGTATCAAATAGAGTGAGATTATTTACCCTAATCTTACTGTTAAACTGGTAGTTAACATTATGTAAATACGTAGAAGAGCGGTGTCCGATAACTATATCGGGAACGTAGGTGAGTTGCTGCGCGGTTAGTTTGATTGAAAAAAACCAAAGAAGTACAAACGCAATGTGTTTATTTTTCATTTTTGCTCATTTGAATTATAGAGCAAAAGTAGGGAAGGCAGAAAAGATAAAAATTAAGGTATCTTAAGAAATACCAGAGGCGTGTTTTTTTCGAAGGAAACTTAAAAATTCAGGGGTGATACCTAAATAGGAGGCAATGATATATTGAGGAAATCGTTGTTCAAGATTTCTGTATTCTTTAATGAAGGCATTATATCTGGTGTAGGCATCAACACTCATATTCTCGATTGTTCGCTCTTGCAGGGCTACATAGGCACTTTGCATTTTTAAGCGAAAAAAATCAGACAACTTTGGAACTTCTTTATATAGTATTTCTAAATTTTTTTGGCTGATTTGGATAAGTGTAGTAGGCTCATTGGCTTGAATAAACATGCGGGAAGTTTTCCCACTTAAATAGCTATATAGGTCATTGATCCACCAGTTTTCGATACCTAATTGTAAGGTATGTTCCTGACTTTTTTCATCTATATAATAAACGCGCATACTTCCTTTTGCAATATAACGCATATGCCTTGATACTTGACCAGGTTGGAGTAGGTATTCTTTTCTATTTATTTTTTTTATTTCCAATCTAGGAACAATCGATTCTATGTCGGTGTCATCAAGGACCACAATTTCCTTGAAGTGACTGATTAATTGTAAAATGCTATTATCCGTATCCATTTAAAATCGCGTATTTTAGCGTTAATGTTTGGGGATTATATGGAATTTATACGGTTTGCTAAGAGGGCCCCACTGTTGATTTAGGGCTATTGTTTACTTTCATTAGTTGAGTACTCAGAAACATAAAAGTAGCGATACTTTTAAAGCAACTCAAAGTCACTACTTTATTTATTTGAAAAAGTTATCAAAGGGTAGTAACAACGTAAATCTAACAAAATAGCGTATTGAGTGAATGAGAGAGAAGCAAATAAAAAAGCCCTAAAATTGCTTTTAGGGCTTTCAGAAATCAAAATATCTTCTTGTAATTTGCTGGTAATGAGTAAATTGGGCAGAGAGGAAGACAAAAGAACTTAGCCCGTAACTACTTGTAAATCAGACATTTAAAAGCTTCTTTTTATATGTTATATCTTTGCCGTGATTGTCATTTTTGCATAACTTATGAACTATTTCTATAAGTTGCTGTAAATAAACGAGTTATTGCCGTAACCGTTAAATGTACCGTTATCGGAATTGTGACTTTACTCACTAATCAATCACTCTTCATCATAAAGGCTTTTGAGGTGCTGACGATAGGCATAAAGTATGCCTTCATCCCTTATAAGCCCTAATTTTATGAGATTTTCAATATGCCAATTAATATCGCTATCGCTGAACATTAGTTTATTTAAAGTAGCTAACTCATCTTTAGTAAACAAGAATTCACGGTCATATTTAAAAGTAAAGTATTCAGTATCAAGCTCACTATTACTTTCGCCTACTTTTACTTTTGTTATCTGCCCTGTCTCTTTATTTATGTATTTAGCTATTCCTATTTCATATTGTACCGCTAAGAACTCGCGTACATCATGTAAATAACTCTGTATTTGACTCTCTCTATTTCCTCTTCTTTCTTCGTAAAGGGATTCCAGCTTTACATAGTAATTAAGATTGGTAGTTAGAAGGTCAACTTCTTTTTCAAGCTCTTTTACCCGTTCATCGTTTTGTGGTTCGCCTGTCAGTAGTTCTATTACTGATACCCCTAACGCAAATGCTATTTTTTCCAGTTGCTCAATTGTTAGTTTTTCTCCCCGTTGTTCTAGTTTACTATAATGGGAGGCATCCATATCTAATGCCCTTGCCATGTCTGCTTTTCGTATTTTGTTAGCTGCCCTAAAGTATTCTATTCTCCCTGTTATGTCCATTTTGTCCGTATTTATGGAATTATTATACAATACTACGAATACTTATTTTTAAAAACATGGAATAATATTGCCATAATTAGGGAAATTTATTTTGTATTTATGGATATATTATTCCATATTTGCAGACAAATAACTCCATATATTCAGTTATGACAACGATTGAACACCCTAAAACCCCGCTCCAAAGGGTAGTTAGCAAGTATGAGGAACATATTTGCGGCAAATGGAAGCCTAGCACTCAGTTTTACCAACGAACAGGGATTAACCAAAAACGATTTGGTATGATTCTACGTGGGGAACTTGATATGACATTAAAGGAAGCCCAATTACTTGCCAAATTTTTCAAGGTAAGTACAGATGAATTTAACGATTAACACAGTAAAGGCCGCGCACTGTCTCACCAGTGGCGGCCTTAGTAGTTTCACCATGTCCAACGAAAACAGGTCAAAACCATGTCAAAAGTACAAAAAAGTCATCTAACAAAACAGGTTAGAGCCGCCGAACGTAGTAAAACAAAATCACGGCCTAATACCGTAAGTATCATGTTTTGGGTACGAAAAAGCGAAGCAAAAGCAAAAACGGTGAGTGTTATTGTTCGACTGACACACAACAAAATAAGCCGTAACTATTCAACGGGAATAATCTGTAATCGGGCTGAATTTGATAAAGAGACCTTGAGCATCAAATACAACCCGGCTACTACTTTGGTACTCCAAGATTTGAGAGCCAAACTAAATGCCACCATTGCCGAATTTAAGCTAACAGCCCGCCCAATCAATTTAAAGGCAATTTGGCAGGTTGCCAATGGGCAAATGTTAAACTCCGATACTCCCAATTTAGAAAGCTGCCTCAAGCTATTTTTTGAGTTGACCAAAGAGCGGTTTAAAGCGGGGGAATGTGGCAAACACGTAATCCAAAAAGTAGCCAAATGGAACACCTGTATAAAGGGGTTTGCTCAAGTGCAATATGGCAAAAATGCTGAATTGGACGACATAACCCCGGCCGATGCCAAACGCTTCCAATTATACCTCAAAAATGAGCATAGTTACAGCCATAATGTAGCCTCACACATAGTCCAACACTTCAAACGGGTTCTTAACTATGCCCTTGAAAATGAATGGATAAACCGAAATCCATTTATGAACTATCGTAAAAAATTGGAAAAGATAAAGGGCGAAATTTTGACTGAATCAGAAATGGAAGAAATGCAAAGCTTTACAATTTTTGCCCCTATTCTTGACCATATACGTCAAGCCTTTTTATTCCAGTGCTATACCGGCCTTTCTTATGCCGAACTTTTGAGAGTATCTACGGCTAATATCTTGCTCGATGAAAAAACAGGCAATGAGTACATCAAGATAAACCGTAAGAAAACAAACGTAGAATCAATTGTACCCATAAACCACGAAGCCCGTCGAATTATTGACCTGTTTAAAGACCATCCCGCCCGAATCAGTAAAGGGGTATTGTTGCCGATTATAAGCAACCAAAAGTATAATAACTACCTCAAACAATTGGCCGGGGTTATGGGCATGACAAAACGCCTAACCTCACACGTAGCCCGTCGTACAGCGGCCACCTACTACTTAACCAAAGGTGTACCAATGGAGTCAGTTTCGGCAATGATGGGGCATACAAACACCCTCACAACCCAAACACATTACACCGTAACACGCCCGGAACGGATTATTAATGACTTCAAAAACAATGATATTAAACTTAGCGATGCAGGATGAATACACCAAGTTTACAATCTCAGCTCGATGACTTACCCAACAATGTAAATACGCTCAAAAATTATATCATATCATTGTTTGGTGTAATAGGTTCTCTAACACTTGAAAAGGCTGTTTTAAAGCAAGAACTATATGAAGCAGAAGAAGCACTTCTAAAGGTTCAGGAGGCGACTAAAACCAGCAGAGTATCCCTGTAAACAGATACGCCCACGGTAGGGCAACCGTGGGCGTTCGTACAATCTTTTTAAACAACTAATTTTTTCGTTTCTACACAGCAAATATATGGAAACTACTAAAAAACAAAAAGTTAAGGGTAAAACTTTACGGATTAATGAGATAGAAGATTTCCTTCTAGGAACAAACGAAATCCGTATAAATGTCATTACAAACACCGTTGAAGCACGCCCCAAAGGCCGTAAAGAACCATTTGCGCCAATTAATCAGGCTGATTTGAGTTACAACATTATGAAAGCAGGTTATACCCGTTTTGATAGCGAATTAAAGGCTATTTTGGGTTCTTCCATTATACCCAAATAC
>JAIXPV010000215.1 GCA_027486105.1 Runella sp.
CATCATTGGCAACGGCATTATAAAAAGATAGCATCTGCAAAGGCGTCAACTCTGACTCATAACCATAACTCATGTACGTCAGCGAGGTCTTACTCCAGCGTTTGTCGGATGGCGTCCGAACGCGGGGGTCTGGCTCTCCTTTCATCTGAATACCCGTAGGCTCACGCAGGTGAAAGCGCTTCAGATAACCCACATATTTATCAGGTTTGGAATAAAAATAATCTTTCATCACCAAGTGAACACCCACGTTTGAGGATTTTTCAAACACCTGTTGCGCCGTGATACTGCCGTGTCCTACACGTTTTGTATCCCGAATGATTGCCGATTTGTAGGTCGCAATTCCATTGCCAGTGTTGTATATGCGTTTAGGCGACAATCCTTCTTCCAAAGCTGCCAACATGGAGGCCAACTTAAAGGTAGAACCGGGGTTTCCCAATCCCGCCAAAGCGTGATTATAGGTTTCACGATAACTAGAATCGGTATCACGAGAAAGGTTGGCAATGGCCCGAATCTCGCCCGTTTGGACTTCCATCACAATCACACAACCATAAGCTGCATTATAATTGCGGAGCGTATTACGAAGCGCCGTTTCGGCAATGTCCTGAAAATTGACGTCGATGGTGGTGTGTAAATCGTATCCGTTTGATGGTTGCAATCCGTCTTCGTCTTCGTTGGGCATAAACGTCTGATCGTCAAGTACTCGATACAACCCTACTCCTGGTGTGCCCGCCAATCGTTTTTCAAAACTAGCTTCCAGTCCTACCAATCCGCGCCGGGTCTTTTTGTCGAGATAACCGATGGTGCGCTCCGCCAATGACCCAAAGGGGTTATAACGCTCATAAGTAATCATCAATTTTCCACCCCTACTACGCCCAGTCGACGAAAAACGGCGAAAAAACGGCCAACCTTTCCAAGTGGCCTTCTCGATTGTGCCATCCTTTTTTTTGACAGTTCCCTTAAATTCTTGCCCCAAAATAATACTGTACTCTCGGTAAGTCACTTTACGTTTAAGCAGCCGAATATTACGGTTTCCACGCCGCTCGTTACGTTCAAATTCGTGCCGGGCAAAGAGTAGCTCCTTCACATAACTCTCGGCTGTACGTTGCCCAAAAGTGTTCGCAAAAAGTCTCCCCAACGAATCGACCCGGGTGTAGAAATATACACTGTCGGCCACCGTAGGGTCGATAGAAACCTCAAAATAAGGCAACGAGGTAGCCATCAAGCTACCATCATTGGAGTAAATATTGCCGCGCATGGCTGGAATGGTATCCACGCGAACAGTTTTGGACATGTATTCAATCCAGGGTTTCCCTTTGTAAAGATCGTAGTGTTGAATATAAAAAATGCGGTAAATAACCAACGCCCCAAGAATAATAAGCCCAATGGCTACTACCCAAGAACGCTGCAAAATATCGTCACGAATATTTCCAGTTTTGCCTCTCATGGTTAGGGTTAATTAACGGTATTAAAATGCCAATTGCTCAACTTATCACTTTTTCACCTGAATACGCTGGGGCGACTTTCGGCTTTCCGATAGGCCCATCTTGGCCACTTTAGGTGCCAACTCTGACTGTTTCCCCATCTTCATATAATTGGCTTTCAGAATAGTGTATGCGGCCCGATAGTTATTGACTTCTTCGGTTGCTTTGCGTAGTTGTCGCATTTGTCGTTCGGCGTTGATGCGAAAAAAAATCACAATAAGCCCTAATAAAAGTAAATACAGGGTTCCGTCGAGGTACCTGACGGGAAATTCGCGTCCACCAATCCACTTTTCAACGTGGAACCATTGGCCGAGCCAGCTCAGTACTCGGCTCTTACTGCGAACGGGGCGCGCGGTACGCTTTGGGCTTTGGGCTTTTAACACGTTGATGGCCATAGGTCAAATGTTTTGCTGATGACTGTTTTTATTACTACTACTCAATGAATTACAATTTTTCGGCAATACGCAATTTTGCGCTGCGCGCACGCGAGTTTTGGGCAATTTCTTCGGCTGATGCTTCAATAGGTTTACGCGTGACTGACTGCAAGGGTTTGAGGTCGTTGCCAAACAAATCTTTTTCTACTTCTCCGTAAAACTTGCCTTTACCGATAAAATTTTTTACCAACCGGTCTTCCAGCGAATGATACGACATCACCACCAACCGACCTTTGACTTTGAGCACTTCTGCCGACTGCGTCAAAAAGTCCTGCAATGCGCCCATTTCGTCATTGACTTCAATGCGTAACGCCTGAAATACTTGCGCAAAATATTTGTTTTCTTTACCTCTCGGCACGCACCGTTGGAGACTTACCTTCAAATCATTCACGGTTTCGAGCGGTCCGTTGGCGCGGGCTGCCACTACCGCCAACGCCGCTGTTTTGGCATTTTGTAACTCACCATACATGCCAAAAATACGGTGTAGTTCTTCCGCCGAATAGCCATTGACGATATCTCGGGCCGAGACCCCGCCCCGGGGGTTCATGCGCATGTCTAAATGGGCTTCAAAGCGCGTCGAAAAGCCGCGCTCGGGCGTGTCAAATTGGTGCGACGATACCCCCAAGTCACCCAAAATTCCATCTACTTGCTTAACGCCGTACAAGCGTAGGTATTTTTGAAGAAGACGAAAATTAGCATCCACAAACGTAAGACGCTTATCTTCAATGGCTTCGGCATTGGCGCGGGCGTCTGGGTCTTGGTCAAAAGCAAACAGACGACCTTTTTCACCAAGTTGCGCCAAAATAGCCTTAGAGTGCCCTCCACCGCCAAACGTAACATCTACATAAACGCCATCGGGGCGAATTGCCAAACCTTCCAGACACTCTGCCAGTAATACAGGATTATGATACATTTTTTAATATTTAGTAGGGGCAAGCCTTGTGTTTGCCCAAATAAAAAGCCTTGCGTTTGCCCAAATCAAAAGCCTTGTGTTTACCCAATATAAGCCTTTCATTTAACCAAAACATAGGTACCTGTGCCCAACGCAAGTCAGTGCACAACCGCAAAATTAACGAACTTGATGAGATACGGGGCAGAGTTCGTCAAATTAACTGACGAACGAATTGGCAAAAATAGTCACAGGGGGCAATGACAGTAGTTTCTCATAAGGCAAAGATAGAAATTTGCCAAAAACAGGCACGAAATCCATACTTTCTTTTTTTGGGAAAAGAATCGTATGGGCGGGGTTTACTTCAACAGAATGGTACGTTATTTGATATAAATCCGTTAATTTTCCAGCACGTTGGCAAAACATTGCATGTTGTGCTTACAGAAACCGCTAATGCTGACCCAATTCCATCTTATCATTTGCTCTATTCACATGAAATCTACGTTGTTTTCCCTTGTTTTTTCCCTTTTATTTTTTCCAGTTTTGAGTCAGGGTATCAAATTTGAAGAAGGTAATTTTCAACAGTTGGTCAACTTGGCTCGTCAGCAAAACAAACTGTTGATGGTGGAAGTGTACCTCAACGGTTGTCCTCACTGCGCGGCGTTGGCCCCCGTATTGCAAGAAAAAAAGGTTGGTGAGTTTTTCAATCCTGCCTTTGTGAGCAGCAAGATAGAAGCAAATTCGCCCATTTCTAAGGAATTACAGCTACAAAAGGGCATTACGTATCCTGAATTTCCCCTACTTTTCTTTTTTGATACCAACGGCCAATTGATTCACCAAGCAGCTCCCGCCGAGCGCCCCAACCGCGCCGAATTTATTACCGAAGTCATTAAGCACGGCAACGAGGCACTCACTCCTACGCTACGCACAGGCAACTACGCCGCCCGCTACGCCAAAGGCGAACGGGGCCTAGAGTTTCTGGTCAATTATGGCAAATATGCCAAAGCCACCAAAGACATAACGCGCCAAAGCCAAATCGGTAACGATTTGGCCAAGTTGCTCACCAAACCAGCCGACATGGAAAGCGCTAACGGTTTTTACATTATTTCAAGGTTAATCAACGACTTCCAGAACCCATTGGCCAAACATTTTTTTGCCAACCTGCCCAAATATCAAAAATACAATAACGCCGAAAATCCAAAAGCGGTCAAAGATGCCGCCGAAGCCATCATTTACAACACACTTTACGGGCCCCGTACCAATAGCCTCAAGTCGTCGGAAGTGGTGGCCATGCGGGAAGCGATGGTTAAACTGGGTAACCCCGCCAAAGTCGTTGCACCGCGCACGCTACTGAAGGAATTGGAAGCGCATTTCCGCGAAAAAAATACCCCAGCCGCCACTGCCCGCTTCAATGAATACCGTAAAATTGCAACGATGGACTTTCTGGATTACTCCTACATTGTTCGTCTTTTCAACGAAAAAGCCACCGAAAACTCTTATGTACCCTCGCTGATTTTGTGGGTAAACGACGGGGCTAAATTATTTAAAACCTCCAACGCCAACCATACCAAAGATAAGCTAGCCGACTTGTACAATGATTTATCAAAAGCTTACGTCAAAATAGGAAAAAAGGCCGAAGGCAAAAAGGCAGCTCAAGAAGCCCTGACGATTGCGAAGGCCGCCAAAATCGACGCAAAACCTTACGCCGACCAATCGGCAAAGTGCAATTAACGTCCTCTTTCTTCCAAATAAAAGCGTCGCCATCTAATCATGGCGACGCTTTTATTTGGAACCTTAAACTGGTGGATGATACTGCTAAAAGTTTGGTTTAAAGAATCAAAATCAGCAATAAAACAATGATAATAATGGCCCCAACAGAAAGATAAACACCGTTGTAGCTCGCCATTGCTTTTTTGATTCCCTTTACTTCCTTCCGCACCGCTTTACGCTCGCTGCGGGTCAAATTGTCGGGTTCCATTGCTTTAATTTCTTCCAAGCGTTTCATCATTGCCTCTGCTTGCGCTGGGGTCATTGTTGACGTTGAAGTTTTCTCTGAGCCTGAGCTAGCCGAATAGCCGTTGATCGTCATTCCGATCGTCATTAAAAGAACGGGTACGAGGTTTTTTAGTAATGCCTTCATTGTTGGATAGCGTTTATAATGAGTGGAAAGATTAAAAAAACAGGCCCTTTAACACAGGAAGGTTTTGACGTCACCACGCCCTGTTTGTTAAAAACATGTTAAGACGTATATACGATTAAAATGACCAACGTAGCAGGCATTGCGCACAATTTTAGGAAGTATTTTACACAACGCATTTTACACTCTGACAATTAGACACTTAACAGAATTTATTTTAGAAAATAGCAAAAAAAATCCTCCCTCACCGTGAAGTGGTGAGGGAGGAAAACGATAGTAGGAAGTATTAATGCTCTTCGCCGCGAATCTTGAAAGTTGTGCCTACCATGGTTTCATCCACGCGCAACTGGCACGCCAAACGGCTGCAAGAAGTGGCCGAGGGCAGGGTGTCCAAAATGTCCAGTTCGGCATCGCTGACGGGCATCAGGTTATGGCCACCGTCCAAAATTTCGACGTGACAAGTAGCGCACAGCGCCATGCCACCGCAGGTAGCCAAGATATTGTATTCAGAGGCTTTGAGGACTTCCATTAAATTTAAGCCGATGCCTTCGGGGATTTCGAGCGTTTGACGCTCTCCTATTCTATCTTCAATGGTGAATTGTATCATTTTTTGTATCAGTAAGGTAGTTAAAAAGCATTTACCCCGTTGACGGTCGTATATTTAAAACTGAGGTGCTGGTTGGGATACACAAACTTAAAGGCGCTTTGACACATCATAGCCGCTTCGTGAAAGCCCGTCAAAATAAGTTTTAGTTTGCCAGGATAGGTGTTAATATCACCAATTGCGTAGATACGCTCCACATTGGTGGAATAGTCCAAGGTATCTACTTCAATCGCTGATTTATTGATGTTCAGGCCCCAATCAGCAATCGGGCCCAGTTTGGGACTCAAGCCAAACAGTGGAATAAAATAGTCGGAAGGCACCGCGTAGCTATTTTTATCTTTGCCCGCCACTACCACTTCTTTCAGGTGCCCATTGCCGTTCAAACTCACCACATTTGATTGTAAAATGAGGTTAATTTTACCCTGTTCGGCCAACGCAAACACTTTTTCGGCCGAGTCGGGTGCCCCTCTGAACGTATCACTGCGATGAATCAAGGTGGTGGTCTTCGCGATGTCGGCCAGATATGCCGTCCAGTCCAACGCCGAGTCACCGCCGCCCGCAATCACAATTTCTTTGCCTCTGAATTTTTCGGGGTTTTTCACCATGTAGGCTACCCCTTTTCCCTCAAAATGCTCCAAGCCAGCAATCTCTGGTTTGCGGGGCTCAAAGCACCCCAATCCTCCTGCAATGACCACCACCTGACAATGCACTTCGGTGGCATCCGACGTCTTGACAATCATTGAACCATCTTCCTGTTTATCAATGGTTTCAACCCGTTCGCCCAAAGTAAAACTGGGATTAAATGGCGAGATTTGCAGCATAAGATTATCCACCAACTCCTGCGCCTTGATGGTGGGATAGCCCGGAATGTCATAAATGGGTTTTTGGGGATAAATTTCTGATAATTGTCCA
>JAIXPV010000297.1 GCA_027486105.1 Runella sp.
GATTTCTTTAAAGGCCTCCATTATTTCAAAAAAATAGCCCCAGATACCCAACTGAATTTGGTGTATGGGGGCGATGATTTTCAAAAAAGAAGCGACACTACTGTGTTTGGTATGAATCAAATCAACAAAATTGTAAGCTAAATTTCCAACGATTGGCAAATTGGTTTGTTTCTTTTACGTGGCTCATTAAATTCGTAGAATTGATTAGGATGAGGGTTGCGAAGAGGGGAAATGAGTAGAATTGTTGTCTTGAAAGCTGCCTGAGAATTGCTTAAACAAAGGCTAAGTACTTTAGCTCAGAAAATATTCAATTCTCAGGCGGCTTTAGAGCCCTAATTTTGTAGCAGCATTGTGCTTTTTGATGTCCTCAATTCGGGTGTATCGCTGAATCATCAAACTTGTTTTATGCTTGCTTTGCCGCATAATTTCAGAATCGTCGGCTCCGTTGACTTTTGCAATGGTGATAAATGACGCCCGTAACGAGTGCGCTGAATATTTATTCCCCAAGTATTTTTTTACCGTAGTGTAGACAGTCATGTCATTAAGCCGGTCGGTTGTAAGTCGGTCGCCTTTTCGTACTCTTACAAACAGCGGTCCAGTAGAGCGCTCCAATCTCATTATCCAGTTTTTCAAATTCCTAATAGGGCATAAACTGGCTTCTGGACTGTAAAAAAAGGCTTTTTCTTCTGCTTCCCCGTACTGATTAGTCTTGCTTCTAGACAGGGTTATGATTGCTCCATCTTCGTTAAATTCAACATTTTCAATGTTTAAATCCACCAGTTCTGAACGTCGATACGCTCCCGCAAAGCCCAATAGAATCAGACATTTATCGCGCATACCAGCGTGAGTTTCGGTCTCCATTGTTCGTAAAACTTTCTTTAGTTCATTCATTTGAAATGCAGGGGCCTGTTTTTGGCGAACGCCTTTGGTTCGTTTGATGCCCTCCATCACCGCTCGAAAAGCCCGGTCATTGGTGGGCAGGTCTACATTATTCAACTCATGCAACTTCCGAATGGCCGCTAATTTGCGACTGATGCTTGCCCACTTGTGTGTATCGGCCAAGTGCGACACGTACCCTGAGAGAGTTGCTACAGAAGCAGGGAATTCGCTTAGTCCGTTTTCGGTACACCATTCTTTAAAATGAGATACATCCGATTTATAGGCGCGTTGGGTATTGGCTGCCCCTTCCAAGCCTTTACGGACATAATCAGCGACTTTTCCAATGAGTTCTCTGGGTAGTTGACTATTGGCCGAAGAAACGGGAAAATTTTGGGCAACGGAGTTTTCTTTCATAAGGTCCAAAAAGTGTGAAAAACAAAAATAATTATTACTTATGATAATAAAATCTTATCGTAAATAATAATTTTAAAAATAAACAAAGCTATAAATCATCAACTGTTGATTATTGAATGAAGAAAAGGAAACGAAAGTGAACTAACTCGGCCTTATCCCGCCATACGCCGGGAATTATTGAAGGAATTGTTTGTTTGAACCCGAAATGGTTTTATGAATTCAGGATTCTCTAAAATATTACCGATTATCTCAATTTCTTTTTCGTGCAAACACCTAATCGGACTCTCTAATTGAAGTTTGTTGTCTTTGACGGCAAAAAAATGATAGGCTTTAGAAACCTCATTCCAAAGAATGACACAAGGGTGCCCATTAAAGTTCACAATATCGGCTTCGAAGAGATTTTCACCGTTTTTATCACAAAAGCCAATATATTGTAATTCGATAAACCGTTTTAATTTCGAACTGGACTGAAAGGCGGAGCCATCTGGTAAAATAAGTTTTAATCCTTCATCAAGGCGTAGTTGCACAGGCAAGCCATTAAGTGTAAGCTTAACGGGTGAAAGATGCATTTTTTTTCCATCCCATACCTTAAATACATTTCGTGAGTTGGGCAGCCTATCCATCTTATTGTTGTTTTAAAATTAAAACTTAAAGTACATCTAACAACCGTGCACCAAAAAAACACTAGGAATTAAAGCTTGTGCATTAAACAACCATTATTGATACTTATTGTTGCAAATATATGATACATATTATACCATTTGCAAACATTGTCATGCTTTTTTAGGTATATTTTTTACATACCTAAAAAATGGTCTACCATTTGGGGATTCATCCAACCATTTGTACTTTTACCACGAAACAAATTGTATCATGTACGTATCGTCAAACTTGATTTTCCTGAGGAACAAAGAACATAAAAGTCAGAATGACATCGCTGATGCTGTACAAATCGGTAGAGGAAGCTATTCACAATACGAACGCGGTCGTTCGATGCCACCGATGGAGGTTCTCCTGCGTCTGGCTGATTATTTTAAAGTAAGTCTGGATACTTTGGTAAGAAAAAATTTGGCAATCATGACTGCCAGCCAACTGGATGAAATCTTTAACGCCCACCTCAAAAATGCCAAGGGCCTCAACTTACGCATCTTGCCCATATCAGTGGGTAATGATAACCTTGATAACGTAGAATTGGTGCCAAAAAAAGCCAAAGCAGGATATATCGGCGGAGGGCACGAAGACGCCGATTTTATTTCAGAATTGGTACAGTTTCGGTTACCGATGCTCCCTACAAATCGGAAGTTTCGTATGTTTCAGATTGAAGGTGACTCTATGTATCCCATTCCTGATGGCTCGTATGTACTTGGCTCTCACGTTCATAACTGGTTTAGTGTCCGTGAAAATAACGCTTACATCATCATCACCAAAGAAGATATTGTTTTTAAAATTGTAACGTCTAAACCCTCAGTCCAAACCGCCGAGCCGTATCTGACACTTACCTCCTTAAATAAACTTTATGCCCCCTATGATTTAAAATTGGAAGAGGTGTTGGAGATTTGGGAATTTAGTCTTTATATGTGTTCTGAACTTCCCGAACCCGAACAGGAAGCACCCTTTGGAGAAATACTGAATGAAATTCGGGGGCTAAAAAGAGAGTTTATTGCCCTAAAGCTAGGGTTGAATGACAAGAAATAACCCTTTTGCGCTCAAAGGGAGTAGCCTCCACTACTCCCCGCGCAACAAAACGATACTGTTTTTCACAAACTTTTATCAGTGCTTCAAAGAGCGTTTTTTAATCATCCCACCTTTGGTATCTTTTACACTACTCATAACAACGAAAGAGTTGGGATCAATAGTGAGAATCTCGGTATTCAATTTATTAAGTTCCAAACGGGTAATAACTGTGTAAATAATGTCAAATTCGCCCGTTTCGCCGCTCTTGCCGTAGCCGCGTTTTCCTTTATATACCGTTACTCCTCTGCCCATTTCATTGATAATCATTTGGCGAATCTCTTCGCTGTGAACTGAGATAATGGTAACACCTGTGTATTCATCAATACCCTCGATGACAAAATCTAGCGTTTTGGAAGCAGCCAAATAGGTAATCATTGAATACAGGGCTGTTTCGATGGAAAGGAAGTAAGCAGCTGCTGAAAAAATGACAATGTTAATCATGATGATAACATCACCGATGGTAGTGCCAAACTTGCGGCTTAGAAAAATAGCTAAGACTTCCGTCCCATCAATCACCGCCCCCCCCCTCACGGATAAACCAATTCCTGCCCCCAGAAAAAAACCACCAAATACCGAAACCAACAAGTTATCGTTGGTTATTTCGGGAAAATGGACGGTGGCTACGCAAACCGCCAAACCAGCAATGGCGAGTGCGGTTTTTACCGCAAATTGTTTGCCGATAACGATATAACCGAGGAAGACAAACGGTAAATTTATCAGTACTAATAAAAGCGCGAGAGGTATACCCGTCAGCTTTGTAATAAGGAGTGATATTCCGGTGGCACCTCCATCAATAAAACTATTGGGAATCAAGAAACTTTCCAACCCAAAAGCTGCCGACGCAATACCGAGGCAAACCAAGATAAAGTCTTTGAAATATCGGATAACATTAATCTTGAGTTCGCGGAAACCTTTGGCCAGAACAAAATCTGAATATTTCTGTTGGCCCACCAGTGATTTCTTATTTCGAAGAATCGTTTGGGTGATTACTTTGGTCAAAAACGAATTCATATTTTTTAAATTTAAATGGATGGGTGTAAATTTTATCCCAAAAAGGGCCACCAAGCAGCCCTATTTGGGGGATGGAATTTATCTTAAAAATGTAGTTACGGGAATTTTGTCATTGACAATCTTACCCCATTTTTCTACCATTTGCAGCTCTCCAGATAACGTCAAACTATCGTAGGCCGCGTTATAAAATTCCACAAAAACGTCTTGTTTTTGTTTATTTTGATAAGTAAATGCCAACTCTAGTTTTTCAATTCCTCCCGAACTACTGGCTGTTTTTCTGGTGATAATCACCCGACATTTTTGAATTTCGGAGAGGTTTATTTGTTGTAAAAATGCTTGCTCCTTTACTGTTCGGGTGAAGAAAATCACCTCATTTTGGTCATCTATTCCAATGCTGGAATGATGCCACAAATCGTATCGAGTCACCACAAAATTGCTCCTTTGGGCAAAGTCAAAAAGCTTTAGACGCAATTTTTCGTCCTTTTTACGATTATTAATACTTATTAAAATAAACGGTATGATACAAATAAGTATGACAATCATACCTACGAATGAAGCTCCTAAATCCATTTTTTGGGCTTTTAAAGTTTAAAATACATGATCGCTACAGAGTTGGCAGTCAATGCCACTCCTGCAAAAAACATTATGACGAAGTCACGAAAGAATAAAAACTTAATTACCAGAAATAATGGAAAGGGAAAATGATGTCGGTCCGTTCTAAACGAACCAATAGATTGAGAGAAAAGAAAAGGTACTGTGAAAAGGTCGTTGCAAATAACTGCTCAGCGGTATTGTACCATGCCAAAAATCTGTTTAGAAAATTTTCGGGACAAGGGGTCGGGGCAGAATGAAGGGAAACAACCGATATTTCGGCGTGTGCATTGGGGCAAAAAAGGTCTGGTAATTGTACGGCGCTTCTATGTTTGCTCTTGCAATCAGCAAGTTGAGAAACCGCGGAGTGGTGAACAAAAGCATTGCCACTGTATATGCTCAGTACAAAGCCATACAAGGCCAACATGCCTAAGAAACCAATGGGTTTTACCGCTTTTTTCAACGCAAAGGGGTTTTAGCTTAATAGTGTATTTTTGCAAGTTACAAAAAATAGCATATTTTAACTACTTGTTTAGGTACAAAAGAGCCATTCAAGACAAAATAAAAAACTGCTTTTTTAAAAAATACCTTTAAAACAAATAGGTTTAAGTGCTTTTATTAGCTAAAAATAGGCGTTGAAGCCGTATCTTGCGAAGATTATAGATTATCATCTTTTGTCCTCACTTCATTATGCAAAAACTTAAATTTACCTCCTTTCCTCTCCCATTCTTTAGTAAACATTCCCTGCGTTGGTTGACTTCACACGTCCTGAATGGCTTTACATTGATTTTGTTTTTTCTCCTTTTTTTCTCCAAGGGCTCGTTGGCTCAACTCACAAAAGCAAAGGAAGATTCAATTTACATACGTCAGCACTATACAAAACTGGAGAAAATGGTACCCATGCGCGACGGGGTCAA
>JAIXPV010000553.1 GCA_027486105.1 Runella sp.
CCACTCTGGTACGATTAAAGGCATTGTTTAAACGATAGTTAAAAGTGATTAAAAAAGATTTCAATTCCACTCTGGTACGATTAAGGGATCTATCAATCTGCTTTTTTTGGCGCGGCAAAGTTATTTCAATTCCACTCTGGTACGATTAAGGGCAAACTTGCGCTCGTAGCGTTTAAGGGAGCAGCCTGATTTCAATTCCACTCTGGTACGATTAAGGGCGGAGGCAGGAACTGGAGGAATGTACCAGGAATACATATTTCAATTCCACTCTGGTACGATTAAGGGGAACCTTCGCATCTTTCGACATAGCATACCGGTCGCCGATTTCAATTCCACTCTGGTACGATTAAGGGCCGTTAAAAAAGCGGCTATTTTGGCCTAATATCGATGTTTTTGTGACGATTTCCAAACAAAAAAATCGTCGAAAGTCAATCCTATGATTTTGTTGGACTTTCGACGACTGTTGATAATCAACAACTTATAATAAGTTAAGAACTTTTTTAAAGAATTCAGCATGTCAAAGACCTTTCTAAATCAACCATCGACGACTGCCAGACGACAAAAACATACACCGTATGTCCCGGATATCACAAAAAATTATCGGTACTCATTCGTTCTAAGCCAATGACCTGTTTGTCGAGCCACCGCTCATCACGACTCTTAAACAATATCAAACTGTCCTGGTCTTCGTTCATAATACCCCGCGCTATACTCACCATTTCTTTGAGCTTGACTTCCGTAATCTCTCCCTCAAATACGGAGTTTTGAATCCAATTTAGGTACTTACGGCAATGCTTGAGCATCTTGCCTACCCGTTTTTGGCCGATATCATACACCAAAATTACATACATCACCACATCATTTTAAAGGGTTTATACTCTTCCATTCCCAACAAATGCTTACTGAGTTTGTAGCATTCCAGTTTGACCAAATGCCGATAACTCACACTTCGTCCCAAACTGCGGTGCTTGAAGGTTTCTTTCAGACGGTCTTCAAAAGCTTGTGCAAAAACTTTACGGGCATTGTCTTTCAAGACACAACGATTCATTTCCTGACGAAAATCGTTGGCCTGAAGTTGCTTTTTGTTCAACACGCTGAAAATGGTTCTGTCGACAAGCAACGGTTTGAAGATTTCCGATAAATCCAGTGCCAAAGAATAGCGTCGTGCACCTGGCTCATGCAGAAAACTAATCGTGGGATTGAGTTGGGTATGGTAAATCTGGTCCAAACACACCGTGTAACATATCATATTACCAAACGAAATCAACGCATTAACTTCATTTTGCGGAGGCTGTTTACTGCGATTCCCCAGCTCAAAATCAGTAATTATTCTTCCGAAGGCAGCATAATACGCCTGTCGAATGTTGCCCTCAATACCCATCAACTCATCTATTTTGGCGGTGCTTTCAATCAATGAGGTGTAATTTTCAATCCGGGCCAACGATTCCGAAACATCTTTACCTCTTCCCTGATAATATTTTAGGTTTTTGCCCATATTGAAGGCCGCACCTTCTACCAGCGTCCGCGCGATTTTCAGCCGTTTTTTGTCCGACAAATAATGGCGCGTTTGCTCCACCTGCATTTTACCCGCCAGCAAATACTCTTTGGCCATAAACGACCCCGTATAGTGCTCGTAATAATCAAAGAAATGCACCGATACATGGTTTTTGCCCAGAAAATTATACATCGCCGAATTGGCATCTAAACTGCCGAAGCAATATAGATTGTCCACGCCCTCCACAGGAATGTGGCGCGGTTGGCCTTCGTTGCCCTGCTCATCGACGGGCGTAAAACACAGCGTATTATCCTTACGACTAAGTCGACCCGGATTGAAGAGGTAATAGCTTTTTTTCATAGTTCGTCAATCCAACAAAAATCAAAATAGCTGCACGAGCGGCACTTGCTGACGGGCAATCGTGGCGGACAGTGCGCTTGGGCCAGCAATCCGGCTATTTCATGTACCCATCCTTCCACCTGTTTTTCCTCGCCTTCATCCACAGTCACCCGCTCGGTGAGGTGCAGTTTAGGGTATTCGATCAACCCGTGACTGACCGCTACGCCATTCTTACGCAACAGGTACAGGTAAAACTGCACCTGTGCCGTGTGTGCTCTTTCTTTGGCGTTCGACTTTTTAGTTTCGTGGACAATGCCCTTTTTAGCGTCGAAAAAGTCAATTTTGGCCGTCAGTGCCCCGTCTGCTCCGAGGGGAGGATAAGGGATGGAAATTTCCACTTGCTGATTTTTTTCGGCGCGTTGCGGATAGCTTTCTTCACCAATGAGCTTGCCCTCGTACACGATCTCCGACGTATGCTCCATGCGGATGGCATGGGCGTGCAGCCACATCTCCCGCTTACACACGTGGTAAAGGTTAACGAGCGTGGCGTTAATGTTCATTACAAAAATTGTGTTTCGTTACTGTTAAATTTTTGGCTGTCCATACCAAAATTTACATCATAAAAATCCTTCCAAAACTCAATATATTTAAATCCATATTTACTTTTAGCCTCATCTGAAAAAAGTACGATTTGAAGTTCTACTTTCTTGCTGGCAAACAATGAAAAAATAAACTTTGACATAATGCCCTGTAATGTTTTCTCACCAATCTTTTGCTGTATAAACTCTCGTTTTTTTTGGATAAACGATATATATAAGTTAAAAACTTCTGCACCGTTTATGCAATAATCATGAGTTGGCTCTATACCATGAATCTTTAAAAAGGCTAACTCGTTTTTTGAAAAAATTATATCTTTTGAGCCACAGATAACTCCTTGTATCTCAATCGGAATGCTAAGTGGGATATAACATGAAATATTCTCTTGGTCAATCAGTTTAAAATCCCAATGAGCTGATTTGAAATGTAGTTTTTCAATATTAGAGCGGTAAAACTTTAACTGCCCGCTGTGATTTTCATTGCTGATTTTATCTGAATTACCCCAATAGTTTATTTTTGCAAAAACTGAATTGTACAAAAAGTCAAAGTCTTTATTCTTTAAAATGTGCTGGTAATCAGACGCTTTCAGCTTCTTGGTCTCTTGGTATCGTAAATCCTGCCCGTAAATTATCCGTTCTTTGTTATAGTTAAAGAGGTATAAAGTACATTCCTTCTTATTTACATTTCGATTGATACGACCTGCCAACTGCTCTTCACTGTCAATCATCGAACGGTCTTTAAAGCCCAAGTCCATGTCAATATCTACACCAGCCTCCACTACCTGCGTAGTTATTAGCAAAACTCGTTTCTTTCGAGTACTTGGGTCTTTAAGGAGATTAATAATTTCTTTTCTTCGATGTTCCAGTATTGTTCCTGAAAGCACTAATATTTTATCAAAGAACCCTTTATTGATTTCACTAATTTCCTTATAAAACTCCGTCGCTGACTTCTTGAAGATA
>JAIXPV010000134.1 GCA_027486105.1 Runella sp.
TAGAGGTTTCTATTAGGGTGTCAAAGATGGCAAAATGCCCATAAACCTGACGAATATGGTCAATCATGGTACGATGAACGCTCTGATTTTTGTAGACCATAGTAAAGAAAATTCCCCTAACTCGTAACGAATAATTCAAATGTTCTCTAATTTCAAATATGCGATTGAACAGATTCTCAACGCCATGATAGGCCGAAGCTTCGGGTTGAATCGGTATGAGACATTCGTGAGAAGCAACCAACGCACAGGTAGTCAGCACATTAAGGGCGGGCGGGCAGTCAATTAGAATAAAATCGTACCTAGAGAGGAGAGGGGCGAGTTTGTTGGATAACCGCTTTTCACTACCAATTGAATTGACCAGTTCTAACTCCCGATACGCCATTTGAATATCAGAGGGTGATAAATGCAGTTTTGACTCAATTTCGATAATGGGCAGGTCTCTCTTATCCAACAAAGAATCAATTATCTGCGTTTCGGGTTGGTGGATTCCAAAGCATTGTGATAAATTTCCTTGCGAATCCATGTCCAGCATCAGCACGCGGTTCCCGAGTAAACTAAGCGCTTTACCAAGGTTGATGGTAGATGTTGTTTTTCCAACTCCACCTTTGTGATTGACAATGGATATTACTTTAGCTTTACTGAATTGCTCCTCTGAAAATCCGTAGTTTCTCAATACGGGTCCCAACTTGGCTAGGTGGTTCTCGTTGAGGTTTATCAGTCCCCCCTGCGCTTTATAGAGGGTTTTGGAAGGCAATCCAGCCTCTTTTTCGATTTGTGAATGGTTCAGTGCAGGTTTTGATCTAAGAAATCGAAACACAATATCCTGTGTCAACATCAGCAATAAGAGTTAGAGTAGTGAGCCAAAATTAGATATTATTTTATCAATATTTTACTTTATAGATATAATTTTATCTAAAAATGCCCTTTATACAATTCCTGATTTACTAGATGAGAGATTTAAGCCTGTTTTAATTCAAAAATTGGTAAACAGGTTTACTGTTATTTTGGACAAATTTCCCTATACTAATGTTCGGGGAGAACACCGTCGCACATAGATTTTGACAGAGAAGTTTGAATCCTTCCAAATACTCAAAAAAGAAGGCATCGGCAAGACTTGGGTCAGCTATATAATTTGGATAATCGTTGTCATGTCAGCCCTTGTGCCAGCCCTATAAACCTATCCACCCCAATGCGTATTTAACAGTTGGTGGTCCTCTGGTAGTTGACAGCTGGCCACCAAAGGATATTTCCATTCGCGAATGGCTGTATGAGCTTCATTGTTTTTCAATTCAGAAGCAAAGCGTACTTGATTCTCTTCAAATGAAACTCTTAAAATCAACGACATTTTGACGGGTTCATTCTTGATTTTTAAGTTTTTATATCGAAAAGTGATTTGATTGCCTGGCTGTTTTACAACTGAGCTAATGATTATTCGTAAATCCAGCTTAAAAACAAGTGCCGAAACTCTGGTGGTAAACACATACAACAGTTACCTCACTGGAAAAAAACAGTGATGAATCACTCGTCAATGTTTACTGAGTTTGAATTTAAAATAACTACTTTCCGAACTCCAGCCATCGAAGATTCAGCGTTTTCCAGATATTGGCACCTCCCGACGTTTCGCGGTACACCGCATAGACATCATGCCGCCCATCGGAAACTCGCAGGGGAACTGTGTTCTCTTCCACATCTTTACCGCTGATGGGTACTTCGGCAATGACACGCCCTTCTGGGCTGCCCGTTCTGATTTCCAGCGTACCGATTAGTTTCGGTGTATATAGATTGGTTTTCAGGGTTTTCAACCTCGTCAGATCCAGATTTTTAAAGCAGACCCAAGCTCCGTTTTCATTATAATTCATGGTGGGAGTACCAGGGGCGGGTGCATTTCTTTTGGCTACCTTATAGAAAATATCCGCTTCCACAGCCATAAATTTGGCAGGGCGAAGACGAACAATGTCCTGCCCCATCAGCCCCCCTGCATCGGTGTAGCGGGCAATCAGAAAATAGCTTCCCTGCGATTGGCTGAGTTTTATGCTTCCTTTTGATGGTATCTGAGGGTTGGGTTTGTTAAAAGAAAGAATGTATCTGACCATCTCGACGGCATCTTCCTTCAGCAGTTGCGGATGTGCCGACATCACGTGGTCTTTGGTCCAAACCCCTCCTCCGCCGTTGATGATCTTTTCGGCCAGCTTTGGAATTTCAGCATCGGTATAACGTTTGGCTACTTCCCTATAACTCGGCCCGACAGATTTGTTGTTGAGGGCGTGGCAAGCTTTGCAATCACTCTGTTCCATCAATGTTTTACCCTTAAATGTCACTTCTCCCGTCGCCATCATTCCCGCCGCGTCTTCGCCCTCGGGTAGATAATGAAACAGCACCTTAGTTCGCTTTGGGTCAGGAGATTTGTCCTCTCGATCCGTAACCTTTACCTGATAGCGAACTTCGCTTTCTCCCAAATAAAACGAACGGTTTCCCTGCCATTCCACCCTGACCGTAGGCGGCTCATTGCCCACACGTACCGTCAGGCTGTTTTCGGTAGTTTTTCCTTTTGGGTCAGTGGCCCGTACCCGGCATTTGTAAACTCCAGGTTTGGTAAACGTAAACGTTGGCTCGGGCCCAGTGCGTTGGGGGGTGTTTGCCGTAAAAAACCACTCATACTTCAGCGAATCGGTTTTATCATAATCAAAAGAGCCTTTGGCCGAAAACGAAACTTTCAGCGGTGCCGCTCCCACAGTTTTATCGGCTGCAATTTTGGCTACTGGCGCACGGTTGCCTTCGTTGTATTCAATTCGAACCAACTTTGCATCGGTATTTTTGGCCCGCCAATAGGTCCCGTATTCCAACATGTAAAGCTCACCCTTTCGGTTAAAGGCCATGTCGACTGGGTGGTTGAATTCAGTCTCTGGCAGAAAGCGCTCCAATTTTTCCAAATCGCCGTTTTCTTTCATTTTTACCGTAAATACCCACCCACGCATCCAGTCATAAACAAAAAGTTTTTTGTCAAAATAACGGGGAAATTTTCCTTCAAACTGCTCATAATCATCGTAGTAATACACTGGCCCGCCCATGGCGTTGCGCCCGCCCGTTCCCAACTCAGGAAACTCAGGAGAATCAGCATATGGGTACCAGATGAAAGCACTTTGAGCGGGAGGCAGTTCTTTCAGCCCCGTATTGTTGCGAGAAAAATTGATGGGTTTTCGGGCGTCAAACAGCTCTCCCGATTTCTTAGCGTCAAAATCGTAGCGGTAATAGGGCTTGTTGTTGCCGACAAACAGCGGCCACCCGAAGTTTCCAGCCCTGCGTGCCTGATTGATCTCATCGTGCCCTTTCGGGCCGCGCATCAGGCTGTCTTTCCCCGCATCTGGCCCCACTTCTCCCCAATAAAGAAAGCCAGTGCGCTGATCTACAGAAATACGGTACGGATTGCGACAACCCATGACATAGATCTCTGGACGGGTACCGGGGGTACCTTGGGGAAACAGGTTGCCTTCAGGAATGGTGTAAGCACTGGCGGATCCATCAACATTGGTTGACGGGTGAATTCGTAGGATTTTTCCGCGCAGGTCATTAGTATTGCCAGAGGATTTGAGGGCATCAAAACGAAGCCGTCCCGGACGGTCATCCGAGGGTGAATAGCCGTCGGATTCAAAGGGACTGGTGTTATCGCCGGTAGATAAATACAGATTTCCTTTAGAGTCAAAGGCAAGCGAGCCAGCCGAATGGTTGACTCCTTCGTGCAGCAACGGTACACGCAGGATTTCTTTTTTGTTGATCAACCCAGTGGCGGCCAGCTCAAAACGGCAAAGCACGTTGACATACCCTTCTTTTTGAGGTACGGGATCACCGAAGTACAAGTACAGCCAATGATTTGTGCTAAAGTTTGGATCAAGGGCCAGACCCATCAAACCGTCTTCGGCAGTGGCGCGTACATTCAGTTTTGCAATGACCTTTTTTTTATTGGTTTTCGGGTCAAAACTGTTGAGGGTTCCAACCCGTTCGATATAATAGACCACCCCGTCGTCGGCGATGTCCAGTTCCATGGGTTCATTCAAATCATCGTCCAGCACGATTTTGGTAAATCGGCTATCGTCGGGTTTAGCGGGGATGTCCGAATCAATGGTGAATCCAGTTAAACACAACACTAAAAATAGATATTTCAACTCATTCATCTTTATTCCTAAATTTTAATAATAAGAAAATAGCCGATAATGCGTTTATACGACTTTTCGGGTCTAAGGGCTCAAAAACAAAGACATGTCACTCCTTTTTATTCTGGTTTCTTTCAATTTTCTTCTTTCAATGTTTTGATGATTCACCGCCTTAACCGTGATTCTATCCGATGGATTCATAGAAAAAAGCTAAACATGTCAATTTTGCTTAGTTTATAAATAAGGTGAAATTATCTGTTATAGGAAGGCTTTCCCCCTCACTCAATTGCCCCCTTTTGGGATGATTCAGATGATCTACAAATGCTTCTTTTTCAACTCAGCCACCGCAAAATCTGCCGCGCGGGCAGTCAATGCCATGTAGGTCAGCGAAGGATTAACACAGGACGAAGAAGTCATTGCGGCCCCATCAGTGACAAATACATTTTTACAGGCGTGTACTTGATTATATTTATTCAGTACCGATGTTTTGGGGTCTTTGCCCATTCGTGCCGTACCCATTTCGTGGATACCAAGGCCTAAATGCACCTCGGGTCGATTATAAGTGGAAATATTTTTATACCCTGCCGCTTCGAGCATTTCGGCCGCAGAGTTGGCAATATCTTTCCGCATGGCGATCTCATTCTCTCCGAAAGCGGCATCAAACACTATGATCGGAATGCCCCATTTATCCTTTTTGACAGGGTCGAGGTACATTCTATTGTTAGGATTGGGTAGAACTTCCCCAAAACCGCCGAAACCAATACTCCACTGGCCCGGCTGCGTCATTTCCTTTTTAAAATTTACTCCAAAACCATCCTGCCCAGCACCCCGCTTCCAATCGCTTCGGCTCGCTCCTCCCTGATACCCAAAGCCTCGCAAATAGGCCGTTTGCCGGTCACTGCCCCAATTCCGAAAACGCGGGATATACAGTGAGTTGGGACGTTGACCGTAGACAATATCTTCTTCAAAACCTTCAATAAAGGCGTTGGCCCCGACACCCAAATGATGATCCATGATGTTGCGGCCTACCTGATCACTATCGTTACCTAGTCCGTTTGGAAAACGGCCCGATTTGGAGTTCAACAAAAGCGCGGCGGTATTCATCGAACCCGCATTCAGAAAAATAATGTTGGCAAAATATTCACTTACTTCCAATGTATTTTGATTGATGACCCGAACTCCTGTGGCTTTTTGACTTTTTTCATCATATAGCACTTCCGCCACGATGGTGTCGTGAAGCATCGAAAGTCGTTTGGTGTTGGCTGCTGCAGGAATGGCTCCCGAAAGCGAGCTGTATACGGCACCGTAAGGGCAGCCCCGAGCGCATTTGCTACGATATTGGCAGGTAGCGCGGCCCA
>JAIXPV010000244.1 GCA_027486105.1 Runella sp.
CATGAAACTCGATTTTACCTTCTCTGATACCCTTGCTGGGTATATCATAGAATACAACGCCGCCGAAAAATGGTATACCGTAGAAACCTCTGATAAGCGGGTTTTCAAAGTAAATTTGCTTCCTTCAACGTATGCGCGCACTTTCCGTAATCTTGATGAATCGTATCAAGATGCCTCGGGAGTGATGCAAGATTTGTTGGCCCAGAAAGGTCAATTCTTGTATTCTTACGGTACGTTTTATCCGCCTGTGGAAGGTGGAGAGCCCGTTTTTGAAGTGCAGTGGATTATTTTCCCAAGTACAAAACCCCACGAATACCGCCACGAAGCACAGGATTGGTGGATTCAGCAAATCTCATCTATTGCCTCGAGTTATTTAAAATGGCAGTTTAACTTTCCTCAAGAGCCCATCAACTATAAAAACTACCGCACCATGCTTCACCTAGCGGGTGCCAAAAAAGGGGACTATTTGCAGGAAACGGATACCATTTCACGCATGATTTACGGGTTTGCTTCGGCATACATGCTCACAGGTAATGACTCGTTTTTGGAGGGCGCTGAATTGGGAACTGAATACCTCCGCGACCACATGCGTTTTTATGATAAAGATGCCGACTTAGTATACTGGTACCACGGTGTAAAAGTAGATGGTCAAAAAGAAACCAAGTTATTGACTTCCGAATTTGGAGATGATTTGGATTCATTGCCAATGTACGAGCAAATTTACGCGCTGGCAGGACCCACACAAACCTATCGTTTAACGGGTGACCCACGCATTATGTGGGACATCGAAAAAACGATTGAACTCTTTGAGAAATACTTCAAAGATGACAAGCTAGAGGGCTATTACTCACACATTGACCCGATTTCGTTGGATGCCCACGAAGAATCGTTGGCTCACAACCGCGCCCGCAAAAACTGGAACTCGGTAGGTGACCACGCGCCTGCGTACCTCATCAACCTTTACTTAGCCACTGGAGAGAAAAAATACGCTGACTTCCTTGAGTACACTTTTGATACCATCACCAAATACTTCCCTGATTACGAAAACAGTCCGTTTGTACAGGAGAAATTCTTTGAAGATTGGAGCAAAGACCAAACTTGGGGCTGGCAGCAAAACCGGGCCGTTGTGGGTCACAACCTCAAAATCGCCTGGAACTTGATGCGTATGCAGTCGCTTGTTGCCAAAGATTCTTACCTCGAATTTGCCAAGAAAATCGCCGCCCTTATGCCCGAAGCAGGCTCTGACCCACAGCGCGGTGGTTGGTATGACGTAGTAGAGCGCGAAACCAAGACCAACGGCCGTCACCAGTTTGTATGGCACGACCGCAAGGCATGGTGGCAACAAGAGCAAGCCATTCTTGCATACATGATTTTACATGGTATTTTGAAAGACGACGAATACCTCAAGTACGCCCGCGAGTCGGCCGCATTCTATAACGCGTTCTTCCTCGATACCGACGACGGCGGGGTGTACTTCAACGTGTTTGGCAACGGTATGCCGTACCTATTGGGTACTGAGCGCTTCAAAGGCAGCCACTCAATGAGTGCTTACCACAGCACTGAGTTGTGCTTCTTGTCGGCGGTGTATACCAACTTGCTCATTACCAAAAAACCAACTTATTTTTACTTCAAACCGTATCCAAACGGATTCAAAAACAATAAGTTATTTGTTTCACCTGATATTCTTCCTAAAGGAAGTGTTTATATCAGCGCATGTTACATCAACGATGAGCCGTATCCCAATTTTGACGCCAACGAGTTGTTTGTCACACTCCCTAAAACCGACGAAAGGGTTCGGGTGAAAGTGCTCATCAGTCCTGTTATTTAAATTAGACAATACACTATCGACATGAAAGTAGCCGAGAATATAATAGAGAGCATTGCTGTCATTGAGGTGGAAGGCAACATAGATAGCAAAACCGCCCCCGAATTTGAAAAAGCTGCCATTGCAGCCATCAAAGGACAAGGGCAAGTCATTATTGACCTGAGCAAGGTAGAATTCCTTTCGAGCGCTGGTTTAAGGGTTTTGTTGATGATTTATCGCCAAATAAAATCGCAAAGCGGAAAAGTTGTGCTCGTAGGAGTATCTGAAGATATTCAGGACGTAATGTCGAACACTGGTTTTATCAACTTCTTTATCATTGTTAATACCTTAGAAGAAGCGGTAGAAACACTAAAAAAGGGCTAACTATGGCAGATATTCGTATTGATTACTACCCAACCCACGAACACGAGGGGATAAAATTCCGACGGGGGCATACCCTGCCCTTTGGAGCAACCATGGTGCCAAACGGGGTCAATTTCAGCGTCTATTCAAGTGCTGCTATTTCATGTACTTTGGTTCTTTTTGAACGGGGCGAAGCCCAGCCGTACGCCGAAATCCCTTTCCCAGACAAATTCAGGATTGGGGATGTGTATTGCATGACGGTTTTTGACCTGGATTATGAACGACTTGAGTATGGCTATCGCATGGATGGGCCGTTTAAACCCGAAGAAGGTCACCGTTTTGACAAAAATGTCATCTTGAGCGACCCTTACGCCAAAGTCCTAGGCGGCCGTGATACATGGCGTGCTCAACCCAACTGGGATGATGTCTACCCTTATCGTTCAAGGTTGGCCTTTGAAGATTTTGACTGGGAAAACGACCACCCCCTCGAAACACCCATCGAAGATTTATCCATCTACGAAATGCACGTGCGGGGTTTTACGAGTCACCCCTCCTCAGAAACCAAAAATGCAGGTACTTTTGCTGGTATTCGCAGCAAAATACCGTACCTCAAATCGCTGGGTATCAACTGTATAGAACTGATGCCCATTTATGAATTTGATGAATGGGAAAACAGCCGCACCAACCCCAAAACGGGAGAAATGCTGGTCAACTATTGGGGATACAGTACCGTAAACTTTTTCTCTCCCAAAGCTGGCTACGCCGCCACTGGTAAGTTTGGAATGCAGGTCGATGAATTGAAAACCCTCATCAAAGAGCTACACAAAAACGGAATCGAGGTGTTTCTGGACGTAGTGTTTAACCACACCGCCGAAGGAGACCACCGTGGGCATACCATCTCGTTTAGGGGAATTGATAATAAAACCTACTACATGCTCACGCCTGAGGGGTATTATTTCAACTTTTCTGGAACGGGAAACACCCTGAATTGTAACCACCCAGTGGTTAGAAACATGGTGCTTGACTGCCTGCGTTATTGGGCGTCAGATTACCACATTGATGGTTTCCGCTTCGACTTAGCCGCTATTTTGGGC
>JAIXPV010000621.1 GCA_027486105.1 Runella sp.
AGGGAGAAATTACCAGTTTTATAATATGCTATTTTCCTAAAAAGTCTTGTCAATAACATTGAGGGAAAACTTTTGTAAATACCCCAACCCAAAGCGATGCTTGGTATCAATTACAGTATCAAAAACGGAAAAAGCCCCTTTACGGCATCGTAAAGGGGCTTTTTAGTGTTAAAGTGGAGCCGGTGGTAAACACCTAAAACATTGACAACCAACCATATAAGACGTTTATTTACTACCTATTTACGCCTGTTCACCTTCACATTTTTGATACATTTTCAAAATAGCCTATATAGCCCTGATTATCATACACTTACCGTACACCCTTCATTTAAAAAACTACTCCTCTTGTGCTTCATTCAATTTTTTGGGATGATACCCAAAGGATATAACATTAATCGGATACCCCCCTTGTTTAGCCTTGTATTTATCACTATTGAAGTAGTTTTTAAACAACCTGCTTAGTCTTGTATCTGTGATTATATTCAGCTCAAAAACTGCCTTTAAAAATCCATCTTTATCAATCTCCTCCATCAAATAAGTAAAAATCTCTTCTATCTGATTATCAGTCAAATCTACCCACATAGGAAACTCCGAGGACTTTTTTTCTTTTTTTGTCCCTATACCATTTGATTCGGCAAACTCTTCTATCAGCACCCAAATATGCACCTCCGTAGTTTCCCCTAATGTTTGTTTGGTAAATCTGTGAACCCTTATCAACTCCTCTTTATCCTTTACCCTATCCTCTAACTCTTCTACCCGCTTCTCAAGCTCTTTTACCCGTTCGTCACTTTGCATTGTTTGCGGCTCACCTACAAGGAGTTCTACTACTGATATTGAAAGTATTTCCGCTATTTGATTTAAGCGGTTGACTGTCATTTCCGTTATCCCTTTTTCAATCTTGCCGTAGTTGTTTGGGGCAATACCTAGCTTTTCAGCCATTAGTGACTGTGTAAACCCCTTTCTCTTCCTTAGCTCAATTATTCTTTCGATTATATCCATACGGTAAAGTTAAGTATCTATCAGATAAGATAAAACAACCCTACAAGTAAAATAAATTTACTTTATAGATTGTATTAATTTATCTTTTAGATACATTTGCAACGTAAAAGATAAAATTTGAATGAATATGAAACCAGAAACAACAGTACGAAACCGCATAGGGGAGGCTATGAGGGTAAAGTTTGGGAAAGAAAAACCCATACTAACGGAATCTATCTACCGGGATACATTACAGATTCCCAAAAAAACATTTAGCAGATATGTAAAAAATGAAGCCCAACCAAGAATTGACGAATTGGCACGTATTGCCCAATGGCTCAATGTACCCACTAATGACCTTTTTTAACACAGTAAAGCCCGCGCACTGTCTCACCAGTGGCGGGCTTAGTAGTTTCTCCTTGTCAAACTTATCACAATTAAACATTTCAAAACCATGTCAAATGTAAAGAAAAGCCGCTTACAAACCATGCTCAAGCAGGCCGAAAAGTCCCGGGCCAACTCAAGAAACGTATTGAAGTTGCACATCCTTTTTGTTACCCGTCTCGATACGCGCACCCATCGCGGGTATTATGTCGATATGAGAATGACCTATAAGGGTATACGTTTTCAACGGGCTACGGGTATTAAAATCAAATCAAAAGCTATGCTCAACGCTCAAGCCCCGGCCATCATCAACAACCCCGAACAAACCGCCCTACTCCAAGACCTCAAAGCGCAAGCCCAAAAACTGTTTTTGGAATGTAAGCTAACCGAGCGGCCAATAGACCTTGAACTTATTTGGGGTTGTATCTTGGGTATTGACCATTTTAGAGACGGTACGCCCTCCCTTTTGGGGCTTATTACTCAATTTGAAAAGACCCAAACCGAGCGGCACGAAGTAGGCGACCTTTCCCCCAAATCATACGTTAAACTCCTTCGTTGGCATCGTTATCTAAACGAGTTTGTTACCGACGTTTTAGGCAAATCTGCCCAAATTGACGACGTAAAACCCGCTCATGCCAAAGCCCTTGAGACATGGACTAAGAAGCACAAAGAAGTATCTCACAACTATACACAGCACATTATAACGCACCTCAAGCGTATTTTAAACTATGCCGTTGAGTTTGAATACATCAACCGCAACCCCCTGATTAACTTCCGCCGGTCCATCAATTTCACCAAAGGCGAATACCTCACCCGCAAAGAAGTAGAAGCGATCCAAAGCATGACCCTGTTTGACCCTACGCTTCAATTAGCGCGTGACCTTGCTGTATTTATGGCATGGACCGGTTTGGCCTATGTCGATATGAACAGCCTAAGACCTGAACATATCAAACAGACTATCGACGGTGACATTTTTATCTTGAAATTCCGCGAAAAAACAGGCCAACCCGCCATTGTCTATTTAACCAAAAAGCCCTTGGAAATACTCGAAAAATACCAAGACAACCCCCTTTGTAAAAAAACGGGGCTGTTACTTCCGATGCTTACAAATCAGGGACTTAACCGAATATTGAAGGAGTTGGCACCGTTGGCCGGTATCAAAAAAGTCATTACCTGTCATTGCCTCCGCCGTACCTACGCAACTATCCTTTATGCTGCCGGTACCGACGAAAAAGCTATCCGGGCCTCAATGGGTCATGCTACCCTTGCCATGACGGAAAAGCACTATGCACACCTCCAACCGGACGCAATCGTTAGAGAACTCAAAAACCGTTTAGCTCAATGATTCCACCGTTAGTATGCGCTCAATTAGACGACCTCCCCAACAACGTCGATACCCTCAAAAACTACATTGTTTTGCTGTTTGGCGTTGTGGGTTCTTTAACGCTTGATAATGCCGTTTTGAAGCAACAACTACACGAAGCCGAAAACGCCCTTTGTAAAGTGAACGCAGCGGCCACAACAAGCCGAATACCTTAAAAACGAAAGCCCGGCAGTAGTGCCGGGCTTTACAGAATCCGTTGTTACCGTGCTGGTTCTGCACCCGTCGTTTGTGCCACAGCGACGAAGCTCAAAAAATTAACGACCCCGTAAATATATGAAAAAGCTAGAAATCAACGAGACTACCTTGCAAGCGGCTAGTAATCAAAACGAAAACCAAGCCGCTGCCGAAGCTGAAAAAATCGTTAAAAGACTCAAAGAACGCTCAAAGTATTACATCCGAGTAGGTGATAATTACTTTAAAATAGTCTACCGACCCGACAAAGAAGGCAAGCCCTACAAAGACTATTTGAAGCTCAACAAAAGCACTATCATTGACGACCATACCCACGGTATAATAAAGTACATCAGTAAGTACGATGATTTTTGCATGGTTGCCTCTCACACCAATTACAGGCAAGTTATTAACGGTTTTTACAACGAATACAGCGAACTAACCCACAAGCCAAAACAAGGCAATTGTGAAACGATTTTAAAAGTAATTGGTCACGTTTTCGGTGAGCATTACTTTGATTTTGCCCTTGATTATTTGCAGCTTCTTTATACTGACCCCTACCAACGTTTGCCCATTTTGTTACTTGAGTCACAGGAGAAAAACACGGGCAAATCCACCTTTGCCAATGTCGTTTATAAGATATTCCAAGACAATGCCATCAAAATAGGAAATAACGACCTTCAAAGCGATTTTAATTCAGTATGGGTAAAAAGGTTGTGCATTATCGTTGATGAGACCTCTTTGGAGAAAAAAGGCATTACCCAGATGCTAAAACGGTTCAGTACCGAAACGGGCAAAGTAACCGTCAACGAAAAGAACAAAGCACAAACCGAAATTGATTTTTTCGGTAAGTTCCTGTTTATCTCCAACGAAGAAGGCAAAGCCCTTTTTATTGAGCGTGACGACCCTCGATGGGCGGTTTTTAAAGTGCCGACCTTTGCCGAAAAAGGAATCAAAGACGACCCGTTAATTGACGAAAAAATAGAAAAAGAGATACCCGCTTTTCTGCATTTTTTAGGCCAAAGAACCCTAAAATACAGCCGTCAAAGCCGTATGTACTTTAACCCCGTCGTTTACCAAACCGCCCAACTCCAACTCTACTACAATAACAGTATCAGCAAAGTAGCCCAATACATCAAAAAGCTGATGGTAGATACCTTTGATTTATTCCCACAAGAAGAAAACATGAAGTTTGGTATTGCCGACATTATGGAAGAATTAAAGACCGAACTACGAAACGTTGAACGCGAAAAGGTACGGTTTGCCATAGAAAAGGAACTCAACAAAACCCCACAACCAAGAACCCACTACACCCTTTACAGTAGGCGAAGCGCAGAAACTAACCCTCATTATCATCCCCTCAAAAATGGACAAAATAAAGTACACTATACTTTTTCAAAGTTTGAGGTCGAAACTTGGAAAAGTACAAATGACGATTTTTAGCATTTCCGATTTTGGAACAAATGGAACAAGATGGAACAAAATTTGGAACAAAAAAAATCTTCAAAAGTGCCACTTTCAAAAGCAGTTAAAAAAATGGAACAAATGGAACAAAGCATTATATATTATTGATATTCAATATTTTATATTGTTCCAAAAGTTGTTCCAAGTTTGTTCCAAATGTTCCATTTTTTCGGCTTTGTTCCAAATGTTCCATTTTGTTCCATTTTTTTTTGAAATCCGCTGAAACATGGACTTTTGAAAAACCCCAAAAAAAGCGGTGCAATTTCCACCGTCTAAAACCCCCGCTTTAAAAGCCCTCAAAAGCTCAAATTAAAAAGCTCAAATTAACTACCATCGAACATGGAAAAGACCCAACAGGCCAAAGTAAAGTTTTACGTCAGAAGGCCAAACCCACAAAACGCAAATGCCACCCAACAACTAACTTTTAAAGTTGCCAATATGGGTAAAGCAATTGAAGTCATAAAGAAGGAAATCGCAAAAGGGGAAATCATTACAGCCGCTTACTTTGAGGG